>CAJGDQ010000098.1 GCA_904502215.1 Clostridiaceae bacterium | reverse complement strand
TTTAATAAGATTTATGAGGAGATTGCTATAGTTTCCTCTAGAATACAAAACTATTTTCCGCCGGTTGTTAACACCGTTTCGCTGATTTTATTATTAGCCTATGCGGTTTCGTTTGTTTACCTGTTTATAAAATATATAAACTTTAAGCTCACCTTGGGTGAGGATAAGATAGAGGTTAAATCGGGTTTCTTTGTCAGAACCTGGACCTATTTCAAGAAAAGGTGCATTAAAAACGTAACGGTTGAGCAAACTCCGCTACTGCATCTTTTCAGAAGATATTCGATGAAGGTTAGCGTTGGCGGTTTTGGAGAGAGCAAAGGCGCTTCGCAGGTTATAGTTCCTGTTGAAAGAAGAAAAGAGATAAACCGAGATTTTTCGCTTTATTTTCCTTTTTTAAAGTCTCAGGGCAAGGTTTTAAGACCAAATCATCGGACAGAGGTCAGAAATAGATTTTTATTCTTTCCGTCAATATATCTTTTGTTGGTTTTGGCAATAGCGGTGATTTCGGCTGTGATTTTCACCGAATTTAGTAGATTTATATTCTTTTTAACTGTAATTTGTCTTTTGCTCGTGTTTTATTATGCTTATATGAATATGTATGAGTTTAATTACGGCAAGCTGACCTTAGGCAACAACATCTATATAAGGGGCACAACCTTCTTTAAAGCAAGGGAAATTTATTGTCCCAAAGAGAATATCGGTCAAATCAAGATTTTGCAGATGGGATTTGATTTAATGCAGAACACCTGCTTGGTTAGATTTACAGTTTGCAGTGAACAGGCCGATAGTATCAGGCTTCGCTATATGGATTACGAAAAAGCAACCGAGAGCATATATAAATGCTTTATAAATGAATAATTTGAGTTTTTTAGGAAAAGGTAGTAATGTTTCACGTGAAACATTACTACTTTTTTAATAAGGAAAGAACTATGGATTTGATTATAAGTTGTTTAAAAGCCTTTTTGGTTGGCGGATTTATTTGCCTTATAGGTCAGGTGTTTATTGATTACACAAAGTTAACTCCTGCAAGAATACTTGTTTCTTTTGTTGTTTCGGGAGTTTTGCTCACCGCAATTGGTGTTTATGAGCCGATTGTTGAGTTTGCGGGGGCGGGGGCAACCGTTCCGCTAACGGGTTTTGGATATAGCTTAGCAAATGGAGTTAAGGAGGCAATCGCTCAATATGGGCTTATCGGTGTCCTGAGCGGAGGACTAACCGCAACGGCGGCAGGCATAGCAGCATCGGTTTTCTTTGGTTTTATAATGGCTTTGATATTTAAGCCACACGATAAAAATTAGGCGGAAGTTTAAACTTCCGCCTTTATTTTCTTTACATTTTGATTTATAATTGATATAATGATAAAAAAGTGTTCAAAATGTTTCACGTGAAACATTAAAACAGGAGGAAATTTTAAAATATGGGTAAGATAATTTCCATTGTTAATCAAAAAGGCGGAGTTGGAAAGACAACAACTGCAGTTAATCTTGCTGCGGCAGTTGGAATGTCGGGCAAGAGGGTTTTGCTTGTTGATGCCGACCCACAAGGAAATACAACAAGCGGTTACGGAATAAATAAAAAACAGGCAAGCGTTACGGCTTATGACCTGCTAATTGGCAAGGCAACCGCCGAAACTGCCGCAATAAATACCGAATTTAAGAACGTTTGGGTTGTTCCGTCTTCTATGGATTTGGCGGCGGCTGAGGTTGATTTGATTGAAATTGACCGCCGTGAAGCCCAGTTGAAGTTGGCATTGGCATCCTCAAGAGAGAAATATGATTACATATTTATAGATTGTCCGCCATCTTTGGGACTTATAACCATAAATGCTCTGAACGCAAGTGATACTGTTTTAGTTCCTATTCAATGCGAATACTTTGCTCTTGAGGGACTTTCGCAGTTGATGGCAACCGTTCGTCAGGTGAAAAGGCTTTATAACCCAACCCTCGAGATAGAGGGAATAGTGCTTACCATGTTTGATGGAAGACTAAATCTCACTCAACAGGTTGTTGGCGAGATTAAGAAGTATTTTGCCGATAAGCTTTATAAAACCGCAATTCCAAGGGCGGTTAGACTATCGGAAGCTCCAAGTTACGGAATGCCCATTCAATATTATGATAAGCGTTCAAAGGGAACGGCCGCTTATAATGATTTGGCAAAAGAATTTTTAAAGAGAAACAGGAGAGGTTAAAATGGCAGTTAAAAAGGGAGGCCTCGGCAGAGGCTTGGATGCACTCTTTAATGATAATTCAACCGAGGAAAACGGCGCAGTAACGGTTAGTATAAATGATATTGAGCCTAATAGAAATCAGCCTCGAAAGGACTTCGATGAGGCAGCTTTATCTGAGTTGGCTGATAGCATCGCAAAACACGGACTTATACAACCTATTGTGGTTAAGCCAACAACAAATGGCAGATATATGATTATTGCGGGTGAACGCCGTTGGAGAGCTTGCCGAATTGCAGGGCTTTATGAGGTGCCTGTTATGGTTAAGGATACCGATGATAAAACCCTTATGGAAATAGCTCTTATCGAGAATTTGCAGCGAGAGGACTTAAATCCCGTTGAAGAGGCTTTAGGCTATCGTTCTTTAATAGATGAGTTCAATTTAACTCAAGAGGCAGTTGCTGAGAGAATGGGCAAGTCGAGAAGCGCAGTTACCAACGCTTTAAGACTTTTGAGTTTATATGATGATGAGCTTGAGGCTTTGAGAAAGGGCATTATATCAGCAGGCCACGCAAGAGCGCTTTTATCGGTTGATGATAAGGAAGTTCGCCATAAAATGCTAATGGCCGCCGCCGATGGTGCTTCGGTTAGAGAGCTTGAGAAAATGGCAGCTGCTGCTAAAAAAGCACCCAAAACACCAAACGCTATTGTTAAACCCAATTTCTATAACGAGGTTGAGCTTTCACTCAAGAATGAAATGGGAAGAAAGGTTTACATAAAACCAACAGGCAAAGGCAAAGGAACTCTTACTATCGAATTTTTCAGCGATAAAGAATTATCCGAATTTGCAAAGAAATTAGCGGAATAATGTTATGACAAAAAGACTGAAAAAAATAATTCCAAGCCGCCATTTCAGGCGAAGACCCCCTCCAAATAAAGCTTAATCCAAAAGAAGTTTAAGTTTTATTAAAGGAGAAGTTTATGTTTTATATATTTTCAATATTAGCCCTTCTTTGTTGGAGTGGCTCGGATTTGTTCTCTAAAATGGGAACCAGAGAAAGAGATAAGAATAGTCATTGGAAGGTTGTTTTCGCCGTTGGTCTTATAATGGGTATCCATTTCTTTATAACCCTTATAGGCGGAGCGATTATTGATAACACAGTTGGTGTTGATGCTGTTCCTAAGGTTATAGCCAGCATTTTCTATACCGATTTTAAGCCCTTTGATTTCATAAGATATTTCCCCGTTGCAGGTCTTTATATTTTGGCAATGGTTTTGGGTTACATAGGACTTCGTTATATCGAATTATCCATTTCCTCGCCGATTTGCAACTCCTCGGGTGCCTTGGCATTCCTTTTATGCCTTCTTTTCGGCATTTTCTCAATGGAAGAGTTAACCGCAGTAACTATTATAGGTATTGTTCTTATAACTGTTGGTATAGTGGGCCTTGGTTTTGTTGAGCAAAACGAGGATGAGGAAATCAAGAAAGCAAGGCAGGAAAGAGCCAACCGCAAATATGCCAAGAGCATTTTGGCATTTTTAATGCCTATTTTATATCTTGTTATAGATGCTTTGGGAACTGCCGGAGATGAATTGATTTTCATCAAGACCGATATAACCGATTATGCCGCAAACTCGGCATTTGAGCTCACCTTCTTCTGCTTGGCAATATTTGCATTTATTTGGATTAAATTTGTTAAGAAGGATAATATATTTAGAGGCAACAAGCATTTATTCTTTGGTGGTTTTTGCGAAACCGTAGGCCAAATTTTCTATATGGCAGTTTTATTCAGCGATTTCTCGGTTGGAATGGTAATCATTTCGGCTTATTGCGCAATTTCGGTGCTTTGGAGCAGAATTTTCTTGAGAGAAAAGATGTCCTGGAAGCATTATTTAATGATAGCCCTTGTTATCTCGGGTATAGTAATATTGGGATAGGATTTTGTTATGAAACCGATACTTTATATTGTAATTCCTTGTTTTAACGAGCAAGAGGTGTTGCCTAAAACAGCACCTCTATTTCTCGAGCAACTAAAGAAGCTTGAAAGAGGGGGAAAAATCAGCTATAAAAGCCGTATTCTCTTTGTTGATGACGGAAGCCGTGATAACACTTGGAATATAATTTCAAAGCTTTCAAGCGAACAAGTTGAATTTAAAGGCATAGCCCTCAGCAGAAACAGGGGGCATCAAAATGCGCTTCTTGCAGGACTTATGGAAGCCAGGGGGAATTGCGATATAACTATATCTATTGACTGCGATGGTCAGGATGATATATCGGTTATGGAAAAAATGGTTGATGAATACCTTGGCGGAGCTGAAATTGTTTATGGGGTTAGAAATAACCGCAGTAAAGATGGCTTTTTTAAAAGACATTCGGCACAGGGCTTTTATAGATTTATGCAAAGAATGGGTGCCGAGGTGGTTTATAACCACGCCGATTATAGACTCATTTCAAGCCGTGCTTTAGAGGAGCTTGCAA
>CAJGDQ010000097.1 GCA_904502215.1 Clostridiaceae bacterium | reverse complement strand
CGGAAAAAGAATAAGTGTTTGTTTTATTTTCAAAAATATAGCCATTTTCTAAAACGATTTTACCGTGGCATCCTTTGGGGATGTCACACGTTAAAGTTATGGCGTTTTTATCTTTCTTCCAAGAGACACTGATTTTGCCGTTGACGGTATATGTACTTCCGTTGGCAAAGGTTAATTTATTTATAAATTTAGGAGAAATTTCAACCTCGGTGCAATCACGGCCTTTAGGGTTAATTTTTATGCCAACAAGATTTTGCATAAACCATGAACTGATATCACCCCAGAAGTGATGATTTTGGGAGTTCGGCAAAAGGTCGGTTTTGCGGAAGGTTTCACAAAGGCTGGTTCTTCCATTGTTTATCCAATAAGCATATGAAGGAAAACGACTATCGGTAATCATTTGATATGCCAAATCGCTTTTACCAAATTGCGAAAGCACATGAAAAATCACTCGTCCGCCCAAAACACCAACGTCAATCAGGTTGTCTTGTGCTTCTATTAGTTCAATTAACTTTTCAAATGCATGCGCTTTTTCTTCTTCCTTGAAAATGCCGTAGAAAAGCGCCATTGCTTGCGAAGATTGACAGTTTCCAAGAGCTGTCATTGTATCGTAATCGATAAGATGCTTTCGAGCTGCGGTATAAAGTTTTGAATATATATTATCTGCAAATTCCTTTTGTGGGATGAGGTTTGCGGCTTCAAACATGGCAGACGCTTTTTTGCAGATATCGATACCCATAATAGTATCGGTTAACTCAAGCGGGGCTTTGCAACCCGACATCATACCTGCGTGGCACCAATCGCCCAAACCAAAATGAAGAAGGCCTTTGTCATCAAATTTGGTTGTAATATAATTCAAATACTGCATTATCATTGATACGTTTTCGTGAATTATATCGGTGTTCCCGCGATATTTCCAAACAAAGAAAGGGATATAAGCTATAACACAGTCCCAAGCAGGTCCATTGCCCCAATTAAATCCCCAACCTGCGGTGGGTATGATGCCGGGGATGGCGCCGTCTTCACGTTGTGCTTTACGGATACTGCGCATCCATTCACTAAGACTGTTTTCAACGGATAAATTTATAAGCATCTGTTCTGCAGATAACGCCGCATCGGCGGTCCAACCGTTCTTTTCACGGTGAGGACAATCGGTGGGGAAATAATAAAAGTTAGAAAGATCGCTCACCAACGTTGCTTCTTGAAGCTTATTTATCATTTCATCAGAACATGAAAATTCACTAAGCAGTTTTAAATCACTGTTCATCACGGCATATGTAAGTAGATTTTCTGTGGCCTGCTCATCATCTACACCAAAAACAAGGCAATAACGGAAGCCGTGATAAGTAAATTTTGGCATATATGTTTCCTCATTGCCGTTGCATATATAAATGTCCCTGTTATTAAAAGTTTCAGGCAGGAAAGAAAAACCACGAAGGTCCATATCACCATTTTCATCAAGCAGTTCACCGAATTGAAGAATTACCTTTTGTCCGGGTTTTCCTTTTATGTTAAGACGACATAAACCTGCCGCATTTACTCCGAAATCGTATAACCAACCTTCTGTCATAGATTCATCGTCCGGTGCCGGAATAACGGGTAATTCTTTACGGTATTCAGGGAATTTTGATATTTTTGCTTTTCTTATACAAACGGGCTTTAATTCTTTGGTAATAACTATTGGCTCTACAGGACAGATGAGAGCTTCGCCAAGTGGGGTTTCTGCGGATATGGCATTACACCATTCACTGTCATCAAAACTTGGAAGATTCCAACCTTCGATTTCTTTTCTAGCATCATAAAATTCTCCGGCGCGCAAATCGTCAAAATATATGGGAGAATCTGCTGTTTTAAAGCTATCATCAGCCTCAAATTCTAATGTATGACCATCACCGAGATTTGCAAAAAAATGCAATGCAAGTTTAGGTGCGCTACGATAACTTGCTTTTTCAAAATCCCAAATTTGTCCACCGGGACAATTAAGCATACCGTTTCCAAGTTGAATGCCTATAACGTTTTTCCCTTTTAAAAGGTAGGGTGTTAAATCATATTTATCGTAATAGAGAAGGTCATCGGGATTCGAAATATATGGCGCTAAATGGCCTTTTGTAATCTTTGTTCCGTTGATATATAATTCATAAAAGCCGAGTCCGCAAATGGTAAGTTCTCCGCTTAATACGGCATCTACATCAAAGCTTTTTCTAAAATATGGAGCTGGAGTCGGATTGAAGAATGTTGTATAGTCGGTTCTGGCTGCGATAAATTTTTTAGATAGCATGTACGCTCTCTCCTTTAAATAAAACTTTAATTGTTGCAGAGCAACGAGTTAAATGTAAAATATGTTTGGTATTGATCCTGCATATAAAATGTGGGATTCGCCTCGTTTTTGATATGATTATAAAGTATGGGTGCTGTTTTGCGCAACTAAAAATTAAAAAAAGTTAATAAACTTATATAAGTAGTTAAAATATTTTATTTATTTATTTATTTATTTATCCTGTTACGTGTACGATAATAAATGTGATAAAGAGTGGAGCTGATTTGCTATTTTTGCCAAAAAGTGTAAGTTAGATATGGAGGAATAAAAATGAAGAGCTTTTTTGATTTAAAGTATAATGAAAAGACGGACCAATGCCTTGATTTGCATTTGCCTGAAACTGAAGAATTTGTAGTTTTCTTGTATTTTCATGGCGGTGGTTTAGAAACAGGGGATAAATCGGAACAAAAAAAGCTTTTTGAATATATGGTTTCTTGCGGAATAGCAGTTGTGAGTGCAAATTATAGGATGTATCCTAATGCGAAGTATCCCGATTTTCTTATTGATGCATCTGATGCGGTTGCATGGGTATTTAATAATATGGGAAAGTACGGCAAAATCAGCGGTATATATGTTGGTGGTAGTTCGGCAGGCGGTTATATTTCACAAATGCTTTGTTTTGATGAAAGATGGTTATCCGGACACGGTATCAAATCCTCTGATATTTCAGGATTTATTTTTGATGCCGGACAGCCAACTTGCCATTTCAAAGTTTTGCGAGAGAGAGGATTGAATCCACACAAAGTAATCATAGATGATATGGCGCCTATTTATCATATTGATGATACCAAAAAATTCCCGCCTATGCTTATTATCGTGTCAGATAATGATATGCAAAATAGATATGAACAAACTATGCTTTTGATATCTACCCTTAAGTGTTTTGGCTATTCCGAAAAAGTAAAATTAAAAATTATGAATGGAACACACTGCGCTTATGTAAATGCAGTTGATCAAAATGGTAATAGCGTATTCGGTAAGATGGTTACTGAATTTATTTTTGGGATAGAATCATAAGGTTTTATCTATCGGCAATTTATAATTATGCTTTTGAGTTGAACTGCATATATATTAAACCTTCATCTGTCTTGGGTGGAGGTTTTTGTTATATAAATTACAGAAGATTTTCTAGATTAAGTGTTTGTGAGCTTTTATGTCGGAAAATGTTGTATCGCACTTTTTCAAAACACCCGATTTGTTCGCACGGACGATTAAATTTTATGTTTGATTTTTTTATTGCATCTATTTCTTTGACGATAGAGATTACAAGTGCATTATATTTAGGTTTATTCAACTGTTTTTTGTATTTTGCATTATCCAAAACAACATTCGGCGTAGTAAGTTAAGTTTGTTATATAAAAGGTTAAATTTGTCACTTGTTTTATCACTTGGCTAAATATACAATATAAATAAACAATATATTGCGTGTATTCTGTTTCTTGTAATATTTTGGCTATTTTCCTCTAAAAAATTCATTATTTACAGTGAAAAAACCATAAAAACAAGAAATCGTGGAAATAGCTAAAAAGTCATATTTATTCACAGTGGGCGGAGGAAAAGAAAATGAAATTTAAAAAATGCGTATCAATGTCGATTATTATTTTGTTTTTGATAAGCTGCATATGCATTAAAACTCCTATGCCGGTTAAAGCAGAACCTACAGAAGCGGATGTAATAATTCAGCAGGAATCCAGTGCGACAAAAAAATATAGCGATTATTTGGATTCGACCGCTACGTTCGCTAAAAACGATGTGAAGATAGATGCAAAAAATTATACGGCAAAGGATGCGGAAGTTACCGAAAAGATTTTAGATGGAATTAATGCTGTCGCTTGGACTAATGAAACAGGCAGTCTAACATATAACGTTGATATTTCTGAAACAGGGCTATACTCCCTTGAGGTTTCTTATTATGCGTTAGAAGGGCGTGAAAGTGCGATACAAATAGGCGTTCTAGTGGATGGAGAATATCCTTTTGATGAGGCTAAGAATATTCGTCTTACCAGAATGTTTGTTGATGACGGCGAAATTCGTTCGGACGGAGTAGGTAATGAATTTGCCCCTGAGCAAAAAGAAATTTTCGGATGGCAAAATAAATATCTTGCAAACAGTGACGGCGATTACAAAAAAGAATATTTGTTTCTCCTTACAGAAGGAAAACATACGTTAACTGTTGAATTACATAATGAGCCTGTGGCTTTTGAGAGTTTTACCTTTGGCGCCCCTTCGCAAGAACCTCTCTCTTATGAAGATTATGCCAATGCATTAGATGGCAATAACTATGCGGGAGAGCCTATTGTTATTGAGGGCGAATCTGCATTTTTAAAATCTGATAATTCCCTCGT
>CAJGDQ010000096.1 GCA_904502215.1 Clostridiaceae bacterium | reverse complement strand
TAATTATTATACCAAATATTAACTTAAAAAAGAAGTCTTTTTTTAAAAAAAGCGAGACTTTTTCAAGTCTCGCTAAAAATTTATATGGTAAATTCTAATTTACCGCATTTATTTTTTTGTTTTTGCCCATTTTTTATGAACTAATAACCATAGCGGTATATCGATAATTGAAAATGAAATAACGCTGATAATTATTAAAAGTAAAGTTCCTATAACAAATGGCAAAAAGGGTGTTTTTACAGCAATGCCTACATATAAAAACAAAGGTAAATTTAATGTTGATAAGGCTAAAATTTCGGCAATATAGTCTTTAGATTTAAGTATAAAGATAATATCTTTGAGTAAAACAAATTCGCCTTCTAAAACACTTAAATATTTTTCTCGATTAGCGCTGTTTTTTAAGCGTAAACGATACCAAAAAATAAGGTTGAATACTAAAGTGGCTATTATAGAAATAGTGCGAGATAATAAATCCTTTATTTCAAGGCTGTATGTTATTATATAGCACAGATAAAAACTCACAAAAAGTGCCGAAAATGTTGTTAAAAACAAGAACAATGCTAAAAATAGTTTTTTGAAATAAAGTTTAATCATTTTGCAGCGTCTATAATTTTTTGAGCTATTTGCTGAGGAACTTCTTCGTATCTTGCGTGCTCAAGGGTGAAAACAGCGGTGCCTTGAGTTATTGAACGCATAGCGGTTGAGAAGTCGGACATTTCAGCAATCGGAACTTCGCCGATGATTTCCTGAAGTTTGTTTTCAACAGGGTTCATGCCGATAATTCTACCTCTGCGCTTATTGATATCGCCTATAACATCGCCGAGCATTTCATCCGGAACGGTTACCTTTAAGGTGCCGATAGGCTCTAAAAGAACAGGTGAGGTTTGAGGAATGCCCTCTTTGAAGGCTATGGCTGCAGCCATCTTAAATGACATTTCAGAAGAATCAACAGGGTGATAAGAGCCGTCATAAAGAACTGCCTTAACGCCAACAACGGGATAGCCTGCTAAAACGCCCTTTGCGGTGCATTCTCTAAGTCCCTTTTCAACAGCAGGGAAGAAGTTCTTGGGAACTGCTCCGCCAAATACCTCATCCTCGAATACAAGTTCCTCACTCTCGCAAGGCTCAAAGCGAATCCAAACATCGCCAAACTGACCATGACCGCCCGATTGTTTCTTATGTCTACCCTGAACCTTAACAGGCTTGCGGATAGTTTCTCTATAAGCAATCTTAGGTTTGGTAAGCTCAACCTCAGCGCCGAATTTTGATTTAAGGCGGGAAACGATTACATCAATATGCTGTTCACCCAAAGCCTCAAGAATTTGTTCTTTGGTTTCGGTGTTCATATAAACCGAGATGGTTGGGTCTTCCTCCATCATTCTGTTAAAGGCCTGAGTAATCTTTTCTTCATCGCCCTTAGCCTTCGGATAAACTGCAACCGAAAGATTGGGAGCAGGGAAGTCTATCTTAGCGGCGGCAATATTGCCTTTAACAGAAAGGGTATCACCTGTAAGCACAGAGCCAAGCTTAGCAACAGCTCCGATATCGCCTGCAACAATCTCAGCAGTATCTTCTTGCTTACCGCCTTTAAGGAACATAAGCTTGGAAAGGCGTTCTTCTTCTGAAGTGCGGTTGTTGATGAGTCTTGTATCTCCCTTTAAAGTGCCCGAAAGCACCTTGAAATATGAAAGCTTTCCAACAAATGGGTCTGCAATGGTTTTGAAAACAGTCAAAGCTATATCGCCATCGGCTGTATAGGCTTCATCTTTACCGTCGGCGGTTTTATAGGTGCAGTCAGCAACGGATGGCATAATCCTAATAAGGTTATCAAGCATCATAGGAACTGCATCGCCTGTTTGCTGAATACCGCAGTAAACAGGGCAAATATCCCCGTTTTTAACACCAAGGGAAAGTCCCGAAATCATTTCTTCCTCGGTAAATTCCTCACCTGCAAAGTATTTTTCCATAAGCTCCTCATTGGTTGAGGCAATAGCCTCAAGAAGCATACTGCGCATATCGTCAATCTCGGAGCTAACGGGGAGGCGCATTTCCTTCATTTCAATTCCGTTGCAGGAATAAGCCTTGTTTTCAATTAAGTTTATGTAACACTTAAGCTCATCACCCTCAATATAAGGAACAACTATCGGGCAGATAACTGCGCCATAATTTCCGGCAAGAGCCGATAAAACTCTATAAAAATGAGCATGGGTTGAATCGAGCTTACCAACAAAGAAAGCAACGCTTTTGCCGAGCGTTCTGGCTTTTTCGAAGGACTGCTTAGCGCCAACTGTTAAGCCTGATTTACCCGAGACAGCAATAATTGCGCTATCAGCAGCTGCGAGAGCCTCGCAAACACCACCTGCAAAGTCAAAAAGACCGGGAGCATCTATAAGATTAATTTTGTGGCCACTAGCTTCCAAAGCATAAACTGCGGTTGAAACCGAAACCTTGCGTTTCTTTTCCTCGGCATCAAAGTCCATAACGGTTGTGCTGTCGCCCGTTTTGCCGATTCTGTCAGTCGCTCCGGCATAGAAAAGCATAGCATCTGCCAAGGTGGTTTTACCCGAGCCGCCGTGGCCCAAAAGGGCAATATTGTGGATTAAATTTTGGGGATACTGTTTCAAGGTAATACACTCCTTTGAGAATTAACTTTACATCAACAAGTATAGCATAGTTATTTAGCAATTACAACAATTTTTTTTAACACTTTTCAAAAAAACTATTAAAAAGTTACAAACAATAGATACTTGTCGAATTGTAGAGGAACAAAAATTACAAAATGTAATATTTTTGGATTTTTATGGGTGAAACGGTAACAAATCTGATACTTTTTGTAACCGATTTGTTTTTGCTATTTGGGGCTTGTTATGTATATAATAGGGTATAGAAAATATAAGGAGGCGGTAATATGAAAAAGATGCTTTTAACAACCTTGGCTTTAGCCGCCATAGTTGTTATTTTGGCTTGCTCTAATTTTTCAGCCGTTTCTCCTGTAAATCTTGTTGAAGCAGAGGAAGATAGCAAGGTTATAACCGTTGCAAATTCCGAAAACGCTGATGAAAATAAAGTTCTCGAAAGTCGTTTTCTTAATATGCTTAATCATAACTTTGTTTATAACGAAGCATTTGAAACAACCGATGGCGTTGTTAACAATTCGGTTATCGCTCTTTTAGAGTTTGCTGAGGATGGATATATCGCTGAAAATTATGTTAGTGATTATATTCTTAATATGTATGGTATTGAGGGTATAGATTATTCGCAAATTAATCCTGAGTTTGATTATATCGAGGGTTATGTTTTTGTTTTACCTATGGGTTATTCAAGCTATAACCATGAAATTAAATCAGTAACTCTTAATGAGGATGGAAGCTATACCGTTAAAACCTTGGTTGAGATTTCTTCTCATGATAGCGGAGCTTATTTTGAGGAATGTGAAAGCTTGTTTGTTAAGAACGAGGCTTCTCAGTTCGGCTTTAGCATTATCTATTCCGATTTAGGCGCAGCATCGGTTGCAATTTAAAAATATAAAATTTTAGGAGCGGTTTAAACCGCTCCTTTTTTATTGCTATTTTATTGACAATAAGAACTAAAAAAGGTATAATATTTTGTTGAAAGAAGGCGTTTTAATGGCTAAAATTGAAAATTTAAGAAATGTTGCAATAATTGCCCACGTTGACCACGGTAAAACCACCTTGGTTGACCAGCTTTTAAAGCAAAGCGGAACCTTCCGTGCTAACGAAAATGTTAACGAAAGGGTTATGGACTCTAACGACCTTGAGAGGGAGAGAGGCATTACAATTCTTTCTAAAAATACAAGTGTTATGTATGGCGATATTAAGATAAATATCGTTGACACTCCCGGACACGCTGATTTCGGCGGTGAGGTTGAGCGTATTCTTCAGATGGTTGACGGCGTATTGTTGCTTGTTGATGCTTTTGAAGGCTGTATGCCCCAAACCCGATTTGTTCTTAAAAAGGCTTTGGCTCTCGGCAAAAAGGCAGTTGTTGTTGTTAATAAGATAGACAGGCCCATGGCAAGACCTCACGAGGTGGTTGACGAGGTGCTTGATTTGTTTATTGAGCTTGGCGCTGATGAGGACCAAATTGAGTTCCCCGTTATTTTTGCATCGGGAAGAGACGGTTATGCTTCTTTATCTCCCGATATCAAGAATGATGATATGAAGCCGTTATTTGAGGCTATTGTTAATGAAATTGATGCTCCCGAGGGAGATTTGGAAGCACCACTTCAGGTGCTTTTCACCAATATCGAATATGATGATTATCTTGGAAGAATTGGCGTTGGCAGAGTTATCAGAGGCAAGGTTAAGACAGGACAAACTGTTGCGGTTTGCCATAAGGATGGCACTTCAACCAACGTTAAAATTGCAAAGCTATTTATGTATAGAGGTCTTAAAAGATTTGAGGAAGAAACTGCTTCGGTTGGCGATATAATTCAGGTTGCAGGAATATCCGAGCTTGAAATCGGGGAAACTGCCTGTGCCACCGATTGCATTGAGCCGCTTCCTTTTGTTAAGATTGATGAGCCAACCTTGGCGATGAATTTTATGGTTAATAACTCTCCCTTTGCAGGTAAGGACGGAAAGTTTGTAACCTCCCGTAATCTTCGTGACAGACTCTTCAAAGAGGTTATGACCAATGTTTCTTTGAG
>CAJGDQ010000095.1 GCA_904502215.1 Clostridiaceae bacterium | reverse complement strand
GGCAGACAAGAGGTTGTAAACTACAAAACGGGTAAACGCCGCAAAAAGCCGCAAAGCGAGTGGGATATTGTTGAAGATACCCACGAGCCGATTATCTCAAAGGAAACCTTTTATAAGGCACAGGAGATTCGGCTTTCCCGAGGTAGAGGTCAAAAAATTCCAAGTGGCAGTTGTTATTCACTTGCCAAAAAGGTGTTTTGTGCCGAGTGTGGTAACACAATGTGGAAAATGAGTTATAAGCTGCGTGACGGAAGATATAACTATCTTTCTTGCAGAACTCGTAAAACCACTAATGGAGTTTGTGATAACGAGCACAGTATTCGCCTTGATGAGTTAGAACAAATAGTAGTAGATGAAATCAATAAGTTACTTGATAAATACTACGATAAAAAGCAGATTGGCAAGTTAGATGCACCTAAAAGGAAAAAGAACGGTGCTAAAACCTTGCAGTCGCAGATTGCTGAGCTTGAAGAAAAGGTGAAGCGAAACGATAATCGAATGGCGCAAATGTACACAGATAAGTTAGACGGTGTCATCAGTGTGGCGGAGTTTACTAAATACCGAGAAAACTATCAAAAAGAATCCGAAGAAACAGAAAAACGCATCGAAATTTTGAAATCAAAGCTTGCAACACTTACGGGCGGCGAGACAAAAACGGATACAAAATCAATACTCGAAAAGTACCGAAAAATTGACACTCTGACATTCGAGATAGCCGATGAATTTATAAGTAAAATATTTATTGGAAAGCTCAAAGAGGATGGCAAGAGAGAAATTAAAATCGAGTGGAAAATTTAGTGAAATTAACCACTCAAAAATCGACAAAATATACAGAATTACTAAAAAATATAGTATTGGCTAACTCAGGCCACGGCGGGTTTGATGGTGGGGCGGTAGCAAAGGACGGAACGGTTGAAAAGGATATAAACCTTAAAATTTGCTTAAAGCTAGCTTCACTTTTAAAGAGTTCGGGACATAATGTTATTCTAACCCGTGAGGCTGATGTTTCAACCGATGATGTTGAAACAGATAAAATTCCCTCTCGCAAAAAAAGTGACCTTAGAAACCGCCTTAAACTTATGAAGGATTTTCCAAATTCGGTTTTCGTTAGCATTCATCTTAATAAATTCACAACTGCCGCTGCAAGCGGTGCTCAGATTTTTTATAGCGAAAAAGAAGAGGAATCAAAGATTTTAGCCGAAGATATCAGAAAATCAATCGTTAGTATGCTTCAAAAGGATAATACAAGGGTTAATAAAAAATCAACCTCATCAACCTATATTCTCCATAATGCAACCGTTCCTGCAGTTTTGGTTGAATGCGGATTTTTAAGTAACTCTGAAGAACTTAAAAAACTAAAAAACAGCGAATACCAAAATCAAATGGCATTCACTATTTTTTGCGGAATAACAAAATATTTTTCGAAAGGAACAATATAAATGCCTTCAAAGTTAAAATCGGTTTATGTTTGCCGTGAATGTGGTTTTGAATCTTCAAAATGGCTCGGTAAATGCTCAGGCTGCGGAGCTTGGAATTCTATGGACGAGGAAATCGTTGCACCCAAAAACGCATCTTCCTCCAGTCTGAACAAAACCACCGCCTTTGCCAAACCCCTAAACGAAATAAATATCTCGGAAGAAGAGCGTTTTGTAACCGAAATCGCCGAGCTTGACAGGGTGCTTGGCGGCGGAATAGTTAAAGGCTCGGTGGTGCTGCTTAGCGGAGACCCCGGCATCGGCAAATCAACCATTCTTCTTCAGGTTTGCAACAGCCTCCAAAAAGATTTGAAAATCCTTTATGTTTCGGGCGAGGAATCAGCTAGCCAAATCAAGCTTAGAGCCTCAAGGCTTGGAGTTAACAGTAATAACGTTTCGATTATGACCGAAACCGATACCGAAGCCGTTTGCGAATATATAACCTCAACAAAGCCCGACCTTGTTATGATAGACTCTATTCAAACCATGTCACTTTCAGGACTTTCCTCATCGGCCGGAAGCATTGTTCAGGTTAGAGAATCAACAAATCTTCTTATGAGAACAGGAAAAACCTTGGGCACACCTATCTTCATCGTTGGCCATGTTAACAAAGGCGGAGATATTGCAGGACCTAAGGTTATGGAGCATATTGTTGATACTGTTCTCTACTTTGAGGGCGAAAGAAATCAATCCTATAGAATTTTAAGGAGCATTAAAAACCGCTTTGGCTCAACTAATGAAATCGGTGTTTTCGAGATGACCGATATAGGTCTTAAAGAGGTTGAAAATCCATCGGCTATGCTTCTTTCCGGAAGAATGACCGATGTTTCTGGCGGTTGTATCACCTGTGTTATCGAGGGAACTCGACCCATTTTAGCTGAGGTTCAAGGTCTTGTAACACCGAGCGGTTTCGGCAATGCCAGAAGAACCGCAACCGGCTTTGATTATAATCGCTTAAACCTCCTCGTTGCCGTTCTCGAAAAAAGACTCAAGCTTAATTTCAGCAATTTCGATACCTATGTAAACATCGTTGGCGGTATGAAGCTGGATGAGCCTGCTGCCGACTTAGCCGTTGCTATGGCACTCGTTTCGGGCTACCGTGATATACCCCTTGACGAAAATCTTATCGCCTTTGGCGAAATCGGTCTTTCGGGCGAAATCCGTTCGGTTTCTCGAGTTCAATCGAGAATAAACGAAGCCGCAAGACTTGGCTTCACCAAGTGCATTCTCCCTGTTTCTTCTATTAAACAGGTTTCAGCTTGTCCTAAATCGCTCGAGCTTATCGGAGTTAGAAGTCTTAAGGAGGCTATCTCTATTATCCGATAAGGGCGGCAAAAAATATGGGCATTCCCCCGCACAACTTGAAACGGTTGAGCATTTTTCCAAACCGCAATATCCTTCCTTTTGGAATTTGCATTTAGCCGAGCATTGAATTATCCCCATTTTGTTTCACCCTATAATAATATTTATTTTTTAACTTGAAATATACAAAAAAGTCGGTGATTTCTCACCGACTTTTTTCATATATCCATATCTTTAAGCATATTTTTCATATCATCAGGAACAAAACCATCAACGCCGTTAACATATTTAAGCTCGGTTAACTGCCTTTTGGTATTTCCTCTGACAAAAATCAATCTCGACCAACGAACAAGAGTGAAAAGAGGATAAAGCCATTTTCTTGCCTGAATAACGGGATATTGATATTTAAGCCTATCATAAGGCAAGAAAATTCTCGATAACAGATATCTTCCCTTACCCTTTGATAATTCATTTTGAAGTATTATTCTATTAGCAACACTTCCATAAACACCGCCTGAAAGAATAAAATCTCCCATTCTTCTTGTGATATCGGTTTCTGCTTCTTCTGAGAACCAAACACGGGATAATTTTCTTGCATTTTCGCAGCATTTAACAAGTCCGCTATTCTCAATCAGCTCATTGCGTTTATTAATATCAAACTCCATTTTATTTTCGAGAAAAAATAAATCGAGTATCGGCTTTATTCCGCAGCCGCCCTCTTTAAAATGAACGGCTATATGGGCAATATGGAAAAGATAGAACATTTCATCCTCTAAAACGCATCTATATTTCCAACCGCTTGCAGGCTTGGCATAATCCCAAACCTTTAAAAGCTCGGCCTCAAATTTATAGTTTTTATTATCCGCAACTAAGCTAAAATGAAGCTCTATCTTAATCTTATTATCGGTGAAATAGGCTATATCGTGCCTACTCTCGCCATCCTTTTTAGCACCAAGCTGCTTTTTAAGAACCTCTTCAGCTTTTTCAAGCTGTTCTTTTTTAACTAAAACATCGATATCGCAACTTGTTCTGAACCAACTTTCAGGATAATAATCCCTCATAACTGAACCCTTTAAAGGAATATGCTCAATTCCCGCCTCTTCAAAAGCCTTGCATAATCTTTCAAGCTCAAAGGCTAATTTTTGATGCCTGAAAAATGCCATAATATGCTCGTTTTTAAACTTCTCGGAAATAGGAGAATTGGGTAAAAGTTCTCTTTTTTCAAGAGCATAAGATATTATATGCACCAAATCATGTTTTTTGGAAATATCATAAAGATCCTCAGCCTCACCTTTTTCAAGCTTGGTTATATCGGTTTCAATACCGCAAACCTCAGCTCTCAAAAGCGAAAGCATCATATTTTTTATTTTTTCCATTAAAACTTTCTCCAAACCATCTTGTTAACAACATTAGTATAACTTGAGATTATTTTTATAACCTTGGTTGAAACTGTTTCTTCCCTGTAATCAGGAACTATATCAGCTAAATCACCGTTTTTATTCATTTCAACCGCCGTCTCAACTGCCGATAAAAGACCCTTTTCATCAATACCCGCAAGGATAAAGCAGGCTTTCTCCATAGCTTCGGGTCTTTCGGTTGAGGTTCTGATGCATACTGCGGGGAAGGATTTTCCGATGCTTGTGAAGTATGCGCTTTCTTCGGGTAATGTTCCGCTATCCGATACAACCGCAAATGCATTTAGTTGCAAAGCATTATAATCGTGGAAGCCCAAGGGTGAATGCATTATAACCCTGCTATCAAGGCAAAAACCGCTCTCATCCAAACGCTTTTTAGAACGGGGATGGCAAGAATAAAGGATAGGCATATCATATTTTTCGGCCAGTTTATTGATAGCCGAGAATAAACTTATAAAATTCTTCTCGGTATCAATATTTTCCTCTCTATGAGC
>CAJGDQ010000094.1 GCA_904502215.1 Clostridiaceae bacterium | reverse complement strand
ATATAAGCCCAACAATGCAAAATCAACCGAGAAACCCAAAACCCGCAATGTAACAGGGGTTAAATCAAGGGCTGAAAGGGAAGTTGTTTCTGAGTTAGACCTTCGAGGTATGGCTTCGGATGAGGCTATCCTAGAGCTTGAACGCTTTATTGATAATGCTCTTCTTTCGGGTGTTGAAACCATAAGGGTTATTCACGGAAAGGGAACAGGAGTGCTTAGAAAAAGCGTTCAATCCCATTTAAGACACCATAAGGCAGTTAAATCCTTCCGCCTTGGCACCTTCGGCGAAGGGGAAAATGGAGTTACGATAGTTGAGATATAGAAACAGCCCAAGCTTATGCTTGGGCTTTATTATAATTATAATGAAATCGTGCTTTGCACGATGAAATCCGAGCAATACTCGGATGAAATCTGATTCGCAGATGAAATTAATCCATCCATCTCCCAACGAAGTTGGATTTCATCACAAAGTGATTTCATCCCACGCAAGTGGGATTTATCCCGTCCGCAAGGACGGATTTAGTTAAAAAAATAAAGGACTACCGAAGTAGTCCTTTATTTTTTTGGTGCCGCTGACCGGACTTGAACCGGTACGGAGTTGCCCCCGAGGGATTTTAAGTCCCTTGTGTCTGCCTATTCCACCACAGCGGCACATCGTTAACAATGATATAATAGTTTTGGCCGTTTGTCAAGTTTTTTTCGAAATTATTTTTAAAAAATTCTTTTATATTTATATATAACTTACTTGAAATATATTAATATTTATGATAAAATAAATTGATTATATAAAAGGGAGAATTTGCTTTGTTTTCAGTTAATGAAAAAGTTTTGTTTGAAAACGGTCAAGAAGGTTATGTCAGCCGTATAAGAGATATGCTGAAAATTGAATATGGCGAAAGTCCTAAAGCCTCGGTTGTAACCTTTGGTTGTCAACAAAATGTTAGCGATTCGGAGCACCTTAAGGGAATCCTTTTCAGTTTAGGTTATTCTATAACCGATAACTTAGAGGAAGCCGATTTTATAATCTATAACACCTGTGCCGTTCGTGAACACGCTCAGGACAGGGTTTACGGAAACATAGGCAAGGTTAAGGGCTATAAGAAGAAAAAGCCAAATCTTATAGCTGCCGTTTGCGGCTGTATGGCTCAGCAGGAAATCGTTGCCGAGAAAATAAAGAAGAGCTATCCTTATATCGATATAGTTTTCGGAACTCAGGTTTCCCATAGACTTCCCGAGTTTATCTATAAAAGATTAAGCGGCTCAAAAAGAATTTTTGAGCTATCATTACCTAACGAGCCGATAGTTGAGGATGTTCCTGTTTTAAGGGATGGGAAATTCAAGGGTTGGCTTCCCATAATGAATGGTTGCAACAATTTTTGCACCTATTGCATTGTTCCTTATGTCAGGGGTAGGGAACGCTCCCGTGAGCCTCAAAAAATCCTCGATGAAGCTAAGGCTATGATTGAGGCAGGCTATAAAGAAATAACCCTTTTAGGTCAAAATGTTAATTCTTATGGCAAAGGTTGTGAGCACGGGGTTACCTTTGCAAAGCTTCTTCGAATGATAAATGATATCGAGGGAGATTTCGTTATAAGGTTTATGACCTCTCACCCGAAGGATTGCACTGAGGAATTACTTGAAACTATAAGGGATTGCAAAAAGGTTAGCCGCCATTTGCATTTACCCTTCCAAAGCGGAAGCTCGAGAATATTAAAGCTTATGAACAGGTATTATGACCGTGAAACATATTTAAGCCTTATCAAAAAGGCAAAGGAGCTTATCCCCGATGTATCGCTCACAAGTGATATAATCGTTGGATTCCCCGGAGAAACATATGAGGACTTTAAGGAAACCTTAAGTCTTGTTAAAGAGGTTGAGTTTTCGTCCCTCTTCACCTTTATCTATTCTCCGAGAAACAATACTCCCGCCGCTTCAATGCCGGATATTATTTCCCGTAAGGAAAAGGGAAAATGGTTTGATGAGCTTCTTCGCTTGCAAGAGGAAATTGCTGAGAAGAATATAGAAAAATATATAGGCAAAACTTATAGAGTGATTTGCGATGATTTCGGTAGTAGTGAAGGCTATATGTCGGGGCATACAAACGGCACAGCCGTTGTTGAATTTAAGGCCGATGAAGAAATGCTAGGTCGGTTTGTTGATATTAAAATAAATTCTTATGAAGGCGTCTTTAAAGGCGAGATAATAAATTAAATTTTTGTGAGGTTTTAAAAAATGGATGTTATTGAACAGGTAAGACTTTTAGGAAAAGCAATTCAAGAGGATGAGCGCTTCATCCGCTATGCAAAGGCTAGACTTGAAAATGATAATAATGCTGAGCTTCAGGCAGCTATCGGTCAGTTTAATATTACCCGTATGGAGTTGGACCGTGAGCTTAGTGCTGATGAAAAGAATGAAGAAAAGGTTAAAGAGCTTAATGAAAAGCTTCGCAGTGCATATGGCGAGATTATGGCTTCTCCCGCTATGGTTGAGTATAACACTGCAAAGGTTGAGCTTGATACCCTCGTTAATCAAATAAATACCGTTATTTCCAAGTCTCTCGATGGAGAGGACCCTGAAACCTGTGAAACCGAGGCCGGTTGCACAGGCAGTTGCTCTACCTGCGGCGGATGCCACTAATAGTATTTTAGAAAAAATCTTAAGGGGAAGTTAAAATGGCAGGATTATCTCCGATGATGCAGCAGTATCTCGATATAAAATCCGAAAATGAAGATAGCATTTTATTCTTCAGAGTTGGCGATTTTTATGAGATGTTTTTTGAGGATGCAAAAAAAGCATCAGAAGAACTTGACCTGGTTTTAACAGGTAAGGATTGCGGTCTTGAGGAAAGAGCGCCTATGTGCGGAGTTCCTTATCATAGCTGTGATGCATATATTTCAAGACTCGTTCAAAAGGGACATAAGGTTGCTATTTGTGAGCAAACCGAAAACCCTGCTGCTGCCAAAGGCATTGTTAAAAGGGAAATAGTTAGAATTATAACCCCCGGAACAGTTATAGAGGATTCTATGCTTGATGAGGGTCAGAATAACTATCTTGCCGCTGTTGTAATAGATAGCGGTTCGGTTGGTTTTTGCTTCTCAGATGCTTCAACAGGTGAATGCTATGTAACTGAGGCCTCAAATGAGGGCAAAGAGCAAAAGATTATCGAAGAACTTTCCCGATTTAGACCAAGAGAGGTTTTATTTGATACAAAGCTTCTAAAAAAACTCCCCGAGCTTGCAAGTTTTATTGAAAACAGTTTCACGGGGGTTTTAACCGATAGAAATGCTGACAGTTTTGACCCTCAAAAGAGCGAGGATAGAATACTTTCGCACTTCTCGGTTTTAAGCACCGAAAATTTAGGTATCCCAAAAAACAGCTCGGTTTCGGCTGCTTTGGGAGCGGTTCTTGATTACCTCTATGAAACGGGTGTTTCGGGCAATATTTCGGTTAACAAGGTTGAGGTTTATTCTGATAACCAATATATGCGCCTTGATATGACTGCGCTTAGAAACCTTGAGCTCTTGGAAACTATGCGAACCAAGTCCAAAAAAGGCTCTCTTTTATGGGTGCTTGATAAAACCAGAACCGCTATGGGTAAGCGCCTTCTCAGAAGCTGGGTTACTAAGCCGCTTCTTAATATTGCAGGTATAAATCTTCGCCAAAATGCTGTTGATGAATTGTATTCTAACACAATTTTAAGGGGCGAGCTTTCGGAGTATCTTGGCGGTATTCGTGATATTGAAAGAATTATAACCAAGGTGGTTTATGGAACTGCAAGTGCCAGGGACCTAATTGCTATAAGTGGGACCACCGAGCAGTTTCCAATGATAAAATCCCTTTTATCCTCGGTTAACTCAAAGCTTCTAAAAGATATTTACAACGGGATTGATACTCTTGAAGATATAAGAGAGATAATTTCCTCGGCTATTGTTGATGAGCCTCCTGCAACCGTTAGGGAAGGCGGACTTATTAAGAAAGGCTATAACGAAGAGCTTGATTTACTTCGTGGCGATATGACCAGCGGCACGGGAATTTTGAGTGAAATTGAGGCAAGAGAAAGAGAAAGAACCGGAATTAAAACCCTTCGAGTTCGTTATAACAAGGTTTTCGGTTATTATATTGAGGTTACCAATTCCTTTCTTGATAAAGTTCCTGCCGATTACATAAGAAAACAAACTCTAACCAACTGCGAAAGATTTATAACTGAGGAGCTTAAAGAGATTGAAACGAGAGTTCTTTCGGCTAAGGATAGGGTTGTAGGTCTTGAATACGAAATATTCGATAGTATAAGAAAACAAACTGCTGAACAGCTTGTTCGTTTTCAGCAAACTGCGGCGGCTATAGCCTGCCTTGATGTTTTGGTATCACTATCAAATGTTAGCGCTATGAATCGCTATTGCAGACCCCTTGTTAACAACAGCGGAACTATTTCTATTAAAGAGGGAAGACATCCGGTTGTTGAACAGGTTATTAAAACACCCTTTGTTGCAAATGATACCTTACTTAATATGACTGATGATAGGTGCGCCATTATAACGGGACCTAATATGGCGGGGAAATCAACCTATATGCGTCAGGTTGCTATAATTGTTCTTATGGCTCAAATTGGATGCTTTGTTCCTGCGAGCTATGCCGAAATAGGCCTCGTTGATGCTATATTCACAAGGGTTGGTGCATCGGATGATTTGGCATCGGGT
>CAJGDQ010000093.1 GCA_904502215.1 Clostridiaceae bacterium | reverse complement strand
GTGCCGCCAACCTGAGTCCAAGCAAGGCCATTGATAATTCCAACCTCATCATTAGGTAATATAACCTCAGGCAAATAACGATGTTTACCAAGCATTTTAACTGTATCTTCAGCCTTTAAAATGAGTTTTTCTTTCTCTTTTGAAGCTATTATTTTTGCTGATTTACGGCATAATGCGGCAATTTTTTGCTCTAGCTTTCTAACTCCTGCTTCTCTTGTATAAAAATCAATCAACTCATAAAAAACTGCATCATTGAATTTTAACTGTTTTTTATTTAGTCCATGTCTTTCAATCTGACGAGGCGCTAAATATCCTTTTGCAATTTGGAACTTTTCTTCTCTTGTATAACCCGAAAGCTCAATAATTTCCATTCTATCTCTAAGGGGTGCAGGAATGGTATCAAGATTATTAGCAGTTGCAATAAAAACAGTTTTGCTCAAATCAAAGGGCATTTCAATATAGTTATCAACAAAGGTCATATTTTGCTCGGGGTCTAAAACCTCAAGTAAAGCAGATGCAGGGTCGCCTTTGATGTCATTTCCGAGTTTATCAATCTCATCAAGAAGAATCAAAGAGTTAGAACTGCCTGTTTGCTTTAATGCCTTAATAATTTTACCCGGCATAGAACCGATATAGGTTTTTCTATGTCCCCTAATCTCAGCCTCATCATGAGTGCCGCCAAGCGAAATTCGGGCAAACTTACGGTTCATACATTCGGCGATAGTTTTACCAATCGAGGTTTTACCAACACCGGGAGGACCAACAAGACAAATAATTTGTCCCTTAATATCAGGTGCTAAGCTATAAACCGATAATAATTCAAGTATTCTTTCCTTAACCTTGTCCATACCATAGATATCTCTGTTAAGGATTTTTTCAGCCTTTTTTATATCGGTATTTATTTTCGTGTAGCTTTGCCAAGGCAACTCCAAACAGGTATCAAGATAATTTCTCTCAACAGTGCCCTCGTGGGAGCCTTGAGGGATTTTTGCAAGCTTGCCAACATGGGTTAAAAGTTTTTTCTTAACCTCATCTGGAGCCTTTAAAGCCTCAATTTTTGCACGATATTCTTCTATTTCATCAGCATCATCGCCATATAACTCTTGACTTATAGCTTTAATTTGCTCTCTAAGATAATATTCACGTTGATTTTCATCAATAGCTGCCTTTGTCTTTTCGTTGATTTTGCGGTCTATTTTACCGATTTCTCGTTCCTTCTCAAGAAGCTCTAATAAAATTTTAGCACGCTTAACAGTTGAACGCTGTTCTAAAATATACTGCTTATCATCAAAGGGAGCCGGAATATTAAATGTTATATAATCGCATAGCTTTCCAAGACCGATAATATCATCTAACGATTTAACAATATCGGGTGCGATACCGGGCAAAACTGCTATGTATTTATTAAACTCGGACTTAATTCTGCGGATAAGACTTTCGATATAAACCTGTCTATTAGTAACAACTCTATCAGGGCAGTCAATCGTATCAACAACATAGCAATCCTCTTCAATCCTGAAATTAGTATATTCAGCTCTTGAAATACCCTGAACTAAAACTTTAACCAAATTATCTGAAACCTTTAAAACCTGTTTAACCTGAACCAGACAACCCATTTTATACAAATCATCTTTGGTAGGCTCTTCAACATAAAAGTCTTTTTGGGTAACAACCATCATAATTTGGCTTTGCTTCATCGCCATTTTTATCGCATTTATTGATTTTGTTCTCGCAACATCAAAGGTTGCGGTTATTCTCGGAAAAACAACCATTCCCCTTAATGCTAAAAGCGGAACATGAAATGAATTCATTGGGAAATCTTCCAAAACTATTCTCCTATCCAATCGGAAGTATTATATAAAGCAGTGGCACAAAGAGCATGGTTTTCGAATACAAACATAACGGTATTTCCATCAAAATTGCATTCAATTATATCGCCCTTAGGAGCACCTAAAAGGAAGAAAACCTTATCTTTTGAAATTTCTTCAGTTTTAAAATCAAAATCCTCTAAAGCCATTTCAATTTCGGCTGCAGAGGTTCCGATTTCGAAACCAAAGGCAGTATCAAAATTAACGATATAGGAAACTCCCTTATCTTCTTTATCTTTTAAATAGTAATATTTATACTGGCCGTTATCAATCTGAACCCTATTTCCTTTTTCGGAAACATTATAAACCATTTCCTCAATATCGGAAGAATCAAATTCTTTTGATAACTCGTCTTTAATTTTGTTAATGCTTTCGTTAAGAGAATATTTGCACTCAGGCATTTGACCAAGGTTTGCATAATATTCTATATCAATATTGTTTTTATCCTTTTTCTCTCCATCCTTAGAGCAACCGCAAAGAGAAAAAACAAAAACCATTGCGAGAATTAAACATAAAACTTTTTTCATTATTTTACTCCTTAATTCTTAGTTTATTTAAAAGCGAATGCCTTAAATTCCAAAGTTCTTCGGATAAATCAACATAGTATGTATGCGGATTTTCAAATCTTGTAACCTCATCCCAAAGAGAATCAACCTGTTCCTTGCAATGCTTGGCAATATCCTTAACCTTAGGAATTTCATAAATTAGCTTGCCTTTTTCATAAATCTTAACCTGCAATTTTTTAGCAACGAAATTATCAACAACTTTTCTCTTCCAAGTATGATTGGGGTCGAAAATCTCGTAAGGCTCATCGCTTGAAATTTTTTCGCTGCCCGTAGTTATAACGTCTGCAATAGCTTTGCCTGTTTCTCTATCATAAAGACGCCAAGGAATTTTAACTCCCGGTATAGTTATCTTTGCGGCATTTTCGCTAATTTTAATCTTAGGAATTATCTCGCCGTTTTTCTCAACAGCCGAAAGCTTATAAACTCCGCCGAATACTGCCTCACTTGAAGCCGTAATCAGCCTTTCACCAACACCATAGGTATCAACCTTTGCACCTTGGAAAATCATATCACGGATTAAGTATTCATCCAAAGAGTTGGAAACGCAAATCTTGCAATCGCTATAACCTGCATCATCGAGCATTTTGCGAGCTTTTTTGGTGATATATGTAATATCGCCGCTATCAATTCTGATGCCCAACGGACGCTTTCCAAGAGGCTTTAAAACCTCATCAAAAACTTTAATAGCATTAGGGATACCCGATTTTAAAACATTATAGGTATCAACCAATAGCAAACAGCTATCAGGATATTTTTCGGCATAGGTTTTAAATGCGGTATATTCATCATCAAACAACTGCACCCAACTATGAGCCATAGTGCCTGAAACCTTAACACCGAAATCTTTACCTGTTAAAAGACAGGATGTTCCTGTGCATCCGCCGATAATGGCAGCTCGAGCACCATAGTAAGCCGCACCGTTACCGTGTGCCCTTCTTGCTCCAAATTCCATAACAGGTCTTCCCTGTGCCGCACGAACAATTCTGTTGGCCTTTGTTGCAATAAGTGATTGGTGGTTAATGGTAACAAGCAACATAGTTTCAAGCATTAAAGCCTGCATTGCGGGGCCTCTGACCGTAATAATCGGCTCATGCGGAAAAATAACAGTTCCCTCGGGCACTGCCCAAACATCACAACAAAACTTAAAGTCTTTTAAATAATCAATAAATTCATCGCAAAAGAGGTTTAAACTTCTAAGATATTCAATATCCTCCGGCTCAAATTTAAGATTTTCCATATATTCAATAAGCTGTTCAAGACCTGCCATTATAGCATATCCGCCCTTATCGGGAACACGGCGGAAGAACATATCAAAATATGAAACAGTATCTCTCATATCGCTATTAAAAATACCATTTGCCATAGTCAGCTCGTAGAGGTCCATTATCATTGTTAAATTAAGTTTGCTGTTTTTCATTTTAATCACCTGATTACATCTTTTCTGGAGCGTCAATCTTCATAAGATTTAAAACATTTTTAATAACAATTCCTGTTGCTTTACATAAAGATAGTCTTGCCATCATAAGAGGCTCATCCTCGCCCTTAACCCTGCAGGCTGAATAGAATTTATGAAATTTGGTTGCAACCTCTTCAACATAGTGGGTAATCTTTGCGGGGTCATAAGCCTTAGCTGAAGCAATTATCTCATCAGTTAATGCTGAAAGATGAATAATAAGCTCTCTTTCCTCTTTAGAAGAAAGACTTGCAAGCTCTTCTCTCGTTGTTTTGCGAAGAGCAATACCCTCAGCCTCAAGATTTCTTATGATACTGCAAATTCTGGCATAGGCATACTGAACATAGTAAACAGGGTTAGAGTTTGATTCATTAACCGCCAAATCCAAATCAAAGTCAAAATGGCTGTTTGGCTCTCTTAGATTGAAGAAAAATCTAGCAGCATCAATCGGAACTTCATCAAGAAGTGTTACAAGTGTTATAGCCTTTCCTGAACGCTTAGAAGCCTTAATAACTTCTCCGTCACGAACAAGTCTAACCATCTGCATTAAAACAACATCGAGGCGGCTAGCATCAACGCCGAGAGCAGTTAAAGCGCCTTTAAGTCTTGGAACATAACCGTGATGGTCGGCACCAAGAATATCAATAGCCTTATCGAAACCACGGGTAACCAATTTGTTATAGTGATAAGCAATATCAGGAACAACATAGGTTGGAACGCCGTTTGCTCGGACTAAAACGAAATCCTTATCGCAACCAAATTCAGTTGCTTTAAACCATAAAGCTCCTTCAAGCTCATAGGTATATCCGCTTTGTTTCAAAAGCTCGATAATTCTTGTG
>CAJGDQ010000092.1 GCA_904502215.1 Clostridiaceae bacterium | reverse complement strand
TTCTCAACCGATACTGCTGCTGCTCTTCGTGCTGCTGAAATCGGCGCCGATGTTATCTTTAAGGCAACTAATGTTGACGGCGTTTATGATAGCGACCCAAAAACAAATCCGGATGCTAAAAAATATGATACTTTATCTCATCTTGAGGTGCTTCAGCAGGGACTTCATGTTATGGATTCAACTGCCGCTTCACTTTGTATGGATAACGGAATTGAAATCTTGGTTTTCAACCTCAATAATCCCGATAATATTGTTTCGGCAATGCTTGGCGAAACCATTGGAACAATTGTTAAATAAGGAGAAAGTTTATGAAAGAGTTAATTAAAAATACCGAAGAAAAAATGAACAAAACCGTTGCGGTTTTGGAAAGAGATTATAAATCTATCAGAGCAGGAAGAGCAAATGCCGCTGTTCTTGATAGAATTTCGGTTGATTATTACGGAGTTCCAACCCCTGTTCAGCAAATGGCGGCTGTTTCAACTCCTGAGCCTCGTGTTCTTATGATTCAGCCTTGGGATGCAACAACCCTTAAAACTATTGAAAAGGCGATTTTAACCTCGGATATTGGAATTAACCCTCAAAATGATGGCCGTGTTATTCGCCTTTCTTTCCCTCCGCTAACCGAGGAACGCCGTAAAGAAATAGTTAAGGATGTTCGTAAGGTTGCTGAGGATAGCAAGGTGGCAGTTCGCAATACCCGCCGTGATGCTATGGAAAAGCTCAAAGCCCTCAAGAAAAACAATGTTGTTACTGAGGATGATGTTACAAACGGCGAAAAGCAAATTCAGAACCTAACTGATAAATACTGCAAGGAAATTGATGAGCTTGCCGCAATTAAGGAAAAAGAAATTCTCGAAATTTAATGAATGCGGGCACTCTATGTGCCCGTTTTTTAGGTGATAAAAATGTTTTTTAAAAAGAAACAAACCGAAAGGGTTTTACCCAGACATATAGCAATTATTATGGATGGAAACGGAAGATGGGCAAAAAAACGCTCGCTTCCGAGAAGTGCAGGCCATGTTGCAGGTGCTAAAACCTTTAAGGATATTGCGAGATATTGCAATAAAATAGGTCTCGAATATTTAACTGTTTATGCCTTTTCAACTGAGAATTGGAAGCGACCAAAGGATGAGGTTGAGGGTATTATGAGGCTACTTCGAGATTATCTCATTGATGCCGAAAACTTTAAGGATGAAAATATAAAAGTTAAGTTCCTTGGCAACCTTGAGGTTTTGGATGAGGATATAAAGGCTCTTATAAAGAAAAATGAGGAAGGCTCAAAGAATGCTACGGGACTTAATCTTAATATTGCCATAAACTATGGCGGTAAGGATGAGATTACAAGGGCCGTTAGGGATATTGTTAAAGAGGGAATAAAGAGCGAGGATATAACCGAAGAGGTGATATCCCAGCATTTATATACCAAAGGTATGCCCGACCCCGACTTTATTATAAGACCGAGCGGGGAATATAGGCTTTCGAATTACCTTATTTGGCAGTCGGCCTATGCGGAATATTGGTTCTCGGATATTTTATGGCCTGATTTCAAGCCTCGCCATTTAGAACAGGCTATTGATGAGTTTAATCATCGCAATCGTAGATTTGGAGGAGTTTAAAGTGAAAACCAGAATAATTTCAGGTGTTATAATCGCTTTGGTTGTTGGTGCGGTTTTGAGTTTAGGATTTTTGGTTAATCCCTTAATTATAACTGCTGCAGTAGCAATTTTAGCCGCAATAGCAGTTTATGAGCTTATTCATAATGCTGCAGGAATAAAATGCAAAGCCTCGATAATCGGAGCCATTTTTTATTCGGTGCTTGTAGTATTTATTTTGGATAAAACATTGCTTCAAATATTACTTAAATGGATTGGCGCCTCAGAGCTTTTAGAAATAAATTATATAGGCGCTATAATTCAAAATGAAGCGGTTATAATTTTAAGTGTTTTCTATTTTGTTTATGCGGTTTGTATGGTTCTTAAGAATAACAAAGAGTTTGGACTTGGCGCAATTATTTCGCTTTGCGCTATGCCGCTTATTCTCTCTTACGCATTTTCAAGTCTTTCAAATGTAATAAATTTCGAGCAAGACGGAATATATTATTTACTGATGATGTTTAATTTTGCAAGCGTTTGCGATATGGGTGCATATTTTGTTGGAAGCACTATGGGCAAAACTAAGCTTTGTCCCAATGTTAGCCCCAAGAAAACCGTTGAGGGAGCTTTTGGCGGAATTATATCCAGTATGATAGTTTCGGCTATTCTTTCGGCCGCCTTCTCAAAGGATATAATGATGGCTATTATCTTAACAATTCCTTTTTGTGTTATAGGAATGCTTGGCGATTTGTTTGCTTCGGCTATCAAACGCTCGGTAGACCTTAAGGACTATGGCAGCCTTATCCCTGGCCACGGCGGAATACTTGACAGGCTTGATAGTATGCTTTTAATAGCCCCTGTTTTCTATATTGTTATTTTATCAGGGGTGATTTAATGAAGGAACTTATAATTTTAGGTTCAACCGGTTCAATCGGCACTCAGGCACTTGAGGTTGCCAGAAGGGACGGATATAAGGTTAACGCTTTGGCGGCAGGAAGCAATATAAAGCTTTTAGAAGAACAAGCGAGGGAATTTAAACCTTCGTTAGTTGCGGTTTTTGATGAAAATGCCGCAAGAGAACTTGCAAATAATCTTAAAGATACCGATATTAAGGTTTTATCGGGTGTAGAGGGTGTTTGCGAGGCGGCAACTGTTAAAGGCGATATAGTTCTTAATGCTATTGTTGGTATCGCAGGCTTAAAGCCAACCCTTGCGGCTATAGAGGCTAGCAAGGATATTGCCCTTGCAAATAAAGAAACCTTGGTAACAGGCGGCGAGCTTGTTATGAAGGCGGCAAGTCAAAAGGGTGTTAAAATTTTGCCTGTTGATAGTGAGCATTCGGCAATTTTTCAGTCTATTCAGGGCGCACCCGAAAATTCTATAAAGAAAATTCTTTTAACTGCATCGGGCGGACCTTTTTATAAGAAAACCAGAGAAGAGCTCGAAAATGTAACCGTTAAAGAGGCGCTAAACCATCCTAACTGGTCAATGGGTGCTAAAATCACGATAGACTCAGCAAGTCTTATGAACAAGGGTCTTGAGGTTATCGAGGCGGTGCATTTATTCGGAGTTAAAGCCAAAGATATTGAGGTTTTGGTGCATAGGCAGAGCATTGTTCATTCGGGTGTTGAATTATCGGATGGTGCAGTTATAGCTCAGCTCGGCACTCCCGATATGCGACTTCCTATTCAATATGCCTTAACCTATCCCGAAAGAAGCAATTATGCTTTTGAAAAATTAAACCTTTTTGATATCGGCACCTTAACCTTCGAAAAGCCTGATATAAAAACCTTCCGTTGTTTAGCTCTTTGCATTGAGGCTATAAACAGGGGAGGGCTTGCTCCTACAGCAGTTAACGGAGCTAACGAAGAGGCGGTTAAGCTTTTCCTTGATGGCAAAATTAAATTTTTGCAAATTGCAGATTTGGTGGAAAAAGCCCTCGAAGAGTGCAATAATAAAAAAGAGTTTACTATTGATGATATTTTTGATGCCGATAAAAAGGCGAGAGAATTGGTGCGTTCAGCAATTTAATTTAGTAGGTGATTAAAATTTCAGCGATTTTAAATGTTTGGAACAATGTATGGCCTTATCTTATTGCGATTTTGCTTTTTTTGGTGCTTATCGTAATTCATGAGTTTGGTCATTTTATTGCGGCAAAGCTGTTGGGAGTTCGTGTTAACGAGTTTGCAGTAGGCTTTGGACCTAAGCTTTTTTCCAAGCAAAAAGGGGAAACCAAATATTCCTTAAATCTTATTCCTTTGGGTGGCTATTGCGCTATGGAGGGTGAGGATGAGGAGAGTAATGATGATAGGGCGTTTTGCAAAAAGAAGCCTTGGCGAAGATTTATAATCGTTGTTATGGGAGCAGTTTTCAATCTTCTTTTAGGACTTATTATTGTTGCTATAATTTTAGCTCCCTCAAAAGCCTTCACTTCAACCGTTATTGCCGAGTTTGATGAAAATGCAAAAAGCTCTCAAACAGGCCTTATGGTTAACGATAAAATTTTAGAGGCCGAAGGCAGAAAGATTTTCACAACCTATGACTTAAGCTATGCTTTCACCAATGTTAAGGACGGAAAAATCGACCTTACAGTTGAAAGAAACGGAAAAGAAGTTCTCCTCAAGGATGTTGAGTTCGAGAGTAAAGAATATGATGGTATCAGTTATTTAACTGTTGATTTTAAGGTCTATGGAATTAAGAAAACCTTTGGAAGCTATATTAAGCATACCTTTAATACGGCAATTTCTTATTGTGCTGTAATTTGGCGTTCACTTATAGATGTTATTGGCGGAAAGTATGGAATAAGCGCCGTTTCGGGACCTGTTGGTGTTACTGCGGCAATAGGTCAGGCTGCAAAGCAAAGTCTTCAAAATGTTTTGCCGATTATGGCAATTATAACCATAAACTTAGGTTTGTTTAACCTCTTGCCGATACCTGCTCTTGATGGTGGTAGACTTTTGTTTATCCTTATTGAAATGATAGCAAGAAAACCCATTCCGCAAAAATGGGAGGCGGCAATTCATACTGCAGGATTTGTTATCCTTATAGCATTTATGATTTTGGTTGCCGCAAAGGATATTTGGACTTTAATATTTTAAAAGGAAATAAAATATGATTTATACGAATGATAAAACAGTTAAGGTTAAAGCAGGGAGTTTAGAAATAGGCGGCGGCGCACCAATTAGCGTTCAGTCAATGCT
>CAJGDQ010000091.1 GCA_904502215.1 Clostridiaceae bacterium | reverse complement strand
TGTTTATAGTAGTATTTATAGCAGTATTGATGCTTATTTTGCTGATTTGAATAGTATCTCAAATAGAGTGGAAAAACTAACGGGAGTTAAATCAACAGTTATGAGATTTCCGGGCGGAAGCAGTAACGGTATCAGCAAAAAGCATTGCCCGGGTATTATGTCTAAGCTTGTAAAAGAGGTTCCCGCAAGGGGATATTCTTATTTTGATTGGAATGTTGATTCGGGTGATGCCGATAGCAACACTCCAAGCTATACTTATATTTTGAATAGAGTTTTACAGGGTGCTTCGGGCAAAAATGCAATATGCGTTTTAATGCACGATGCTGCGGCAAAAACAACAACCGTTCAGGCACTTCCTTATATTATTGAAGGCTTGGCTCAAAGGGGATATAGATTCGAAGCCTTAACAACCGCAACTATGGCCCCCGGTTTTAGACATAATATTTTGCATAATTAACCTTTTGGAGATAAATGATGAAGAAAAAAGGAAGTATATATTTTTTAGCTGTGCTGATGGCGGCGGCTCTTTGGGGAACGGCAGGAATTTTCGTTAGAACCTTAGAGAACTATGATTTTTCTCAAATGGAAATGGTTCTCGGCAGAGCTCTAATTTCTGCAATTTTGCTGGGCGTTATAATTTTGTTCAAAGATATAAAATTATTCAAGGTCAAGCTTGCTGACTTATGGCTATTCATAGCGGCAGGAATTTTCAGTATAGTTTTATTCAATTTTTCTTATTATACAACTATGTCGCTTACCTCTTTATCGGTTGCGGCGGTGCTTCTTTATACTGCTCCTTTTTTTGTTGTTATTATCTCCTTGTTTTTATTTAAAGAAAAGCTGAATGCCAATAAAATAATAGCTTTGTTTACCGCATTTTTCGGTTGTTGCTTTGTTTCGGGATTTTTTGATTCCGGCGAGAGAATAGGCGGAAAAGCTCTTTTCTTTGGTCTTTTAACAGGTCTGGGCTATGCTCTTTATACTGTTTTTTCAGAGCTTCTTTTAAAAAGAGGATATAAAACCTTAACAATAACCTTTTATGTATTTTTCTTTGCGGCTGTTTGTTCGCTGTTTCTTGTAAATCCCATCGAGGCAACTGCTAAGGCTATTTCAAATCCCATAATTGCCCTGATGGTTTTCCTTATGGCACTTTTCAATACTGTTTTCCCGTATCTTTTATATACAACAGGTCTTATGGGTGTTTCACCAACTGCCGCTCCCATAATTGCAACTGTTGAGCCGGTTGTTGCAACACTTGTTGGCGGTATAATTTTCAAGGAAGATATAACAACCTTTAATATCATAGGTATTGCTCTTGTTTTGCTATCGGTTGTAATTCTTAATTTAAGACCGCTGATTATAACTGCCAATGCTAAAATTAACCTCACATTAGGAATTACAGGAAAAAGGGAAGATGGTTATCATCTGATTGATACCGTTATGCAGTCGGTTTCCCTTAAAGATAAGATTTTGATATTACCTTGGAAAAGGGTAGTAGTTAAATGCAAAGGGCTTAGCGGAAAGGCAAATATTGCTTATAAAGCGGCCAGTATTTTTTTCCAAGAAACAGGAATTAAAAAGGGCGCTTTGATTTATATTAAGAAGAATATCCCTGAGGCTGCAGGTATGGGTGGCGGAAGTGCCGATGCCGCTGCGGTTTTGATGGGGCTTAATAGTTTATATAAAACAAATCTTTCGGATGAAAAATTATGCGAGATGGCACTAAAGCTTGGCGCCGATGTTCCATTCTTTATAAATGGCGGCACTCAAAGGGCTGAGGGAATTGGCGAGATTTTAAGCAAAATCAAACCGCTAGAGAATATATGGTTTGTTTTAGTTAAAGAGGATGAAAAGCCCTCGACTGCTGAGATGTATAAAAAGCTAGATAGCAAGCAGTATCCTTTGCCCGATACCGAAAAAGCCATAAAGGCGATAGAGGAAAAGGATTTTGAAGCTCTATCGGATTGTATTGATAACTCTTTTGCAAGTGTTTGGCAAGAAAGCAAAACAAAAGAAAAACTGGAAAGCCTTGGAGCTTATGCGGTTTCTCTTTCGGGCAGCGGACCAACTTGGTTTGCAACGTTTGAAGAAAAAACTGAAGCTAAAACACTTTATAAAAAGCTTAGAAAACAGGGAGTTAACTGTTATTTAGCCAAAAGTTTAGAAAAAGCTATAGAGTTTGAATAAAAATTTTATATTCGGTTAATATTTCCTTTGAAAACAAAAAAGGAGATATTAAAATGAGAAAAAATGCTTTCAGACTAGCCTTGATTTTTGGATTATTATGTGCGGTTTTTGTTTCGTTTGCCCAGTTTAATGCGGCTTGCGAGGATATGAGGACTAATGTTTTGCGGTTACATATTATCGCAAACTCCGATAGCTCAGCCGACCAAGCTTTAAAGCTTAAAATAAGGGATAGGATTTTGGAAAAAAGCGGCGAGCTTTTTGAGGGAACCGATAATATTGAGGGTGCAATAGAAGATGCAAAGGCTTCGCTTTGCGAGATAACCGCCGTTGCGAATGATGTTATTGCGGAAAACGGATTTTCCTATAAGGCAGAGGCTAAAATAGGGGATAGTTATTTTGAAACAAGGGAGTATGATGAGTTTACCTTGCCTGCGGGGACTTATAATTCCTTAATAATAACCTTGGGCGAGGGGAAGGGCAAAAATTGGTGGTGCGTTATTTTCCCCGAAATATGTTTACCGGCAGCAAGAGAAGCTTCTTTATTAGATGCGGTAAGCCAAAAGAGCGCCCATATTGCCGAAAATCCAAAACGCTATAAAATGGCCTTTAAATCGGTTGAGATTTATGAGGATATAAAAAAATTCTTTAAAAAATAAAAAATGCTTGCATTTTGAAATGTTTTGTGATATCATTCATATGTTATTTAGTTAGAAAGGGGTGACCATGATGAAGGAAGGTATTCATCCGCAGTATGAAAAGGTAACCGTTAAATGCGCTTGCGGCGCGGAATTCGAGACACGCTCAACAAAAAAGGATATCCGTTTGGATATTTGTTCTAAATGTCATCCGTTTTTTACTGGTAAACAAAAATTGGTAGACACCGGTGGACGCGTTGACAGATTCAAAAAGCGTTTCAATATTGACGACTAACCTTTATTCCGCAGCCGCCAGTTTTGGCGGCTGCGATTTTTTTATTGAGGTGTTATATGGAAAGGTATTTAACCGCAAAGGGCGAGAATACAGCCGAATTTAGCGAAAAACGCTCAAGGTTTATTGCAACTCTCAGGCATTGCGAAACCGAGCAGGAAGCAATGGAGTTCATTGATGAAATGCGTTCTAAATATTGGGATGCAAAGCACAATGTTTTTGCTTATTCGGTTAATAGAGGCAAATCCTGTCGATTTTCGGATGATGGCGAGCCGCACGGCACTGCAGGTAAACCGATACTCGATGTTATTTTGGGTAGCGGCGTTTGCGATATTGCTATTGTTGTAACCCGTTATTTTGGTGGAATTTTGCTAGGCACGGGCGGTTTGGTTAGAGCTTATTCAAAGGCGGCTAAGGATGCCGTGAGCGAGGCTTCAATTGCTGAAATGATTTCTTGCTCGGTTATTAAAACCTGCTGCGAATATACCGACCATCAAAGACTTTCAAAGCTTATCGAAGAAAATGGCGGAGAGATAGAAAATACTGATTTTGCCGAAAAAATAACCCTTACCTATGTATTAAAAGATGAGGCGGTTGAGGGATTTTTGGAAAAGTTATCTGAGAATTTTTCCGCAAGACTTGTTGCCGAAATAATTGAAAACAAAATTTATCCTTTTGAAATTTAAAAAAATTGTAAAATAAAAAGGGATTTTAAGAATTTTGGCTAATAAATTATATGAAGGGGTGATATGCGTGACCGTTAGAGAACAAACCGAGAAAAATGAAGGACTTATCTTGCAAGAAAATGCCGCTTTTTCGGCCGATAGCAAGGGCAGAAAGAGGTTGGAAGAAAAATGTCCTCTCAGAACTGATTTTCAAAGAGATAGGGACCGCATTATTCACTCAAAAGCTTTCAGAAGATTAAAGCATAAAACTCAGGTTTTTTTATCTCCCGAGTCCGACCATTACAGAACACGTTTGACCCATACCTTAGAGGTATCGCAAATTGCGAGAACTGTATCCCGTGCTTTAAGGCTTAATGAGGATTTAACCGAGGCAATAGCTTTGGGACACGATTTAGGGCATACCCCCTTTGGTCATGCGGGCGAAAGGGCGATAAATGATTTGGTTTCCTTTAATTTTGCCCATTATGAGCAAAGCGTTAGGGTTTGCGAAAAACTGGAAAAGAACGGAATGGGACTTAATCTCACTTATGAAGTTTTGAATGGTATTGATAGGCATACTAATGGCAAATGGTCTGATACTCTAGAGGGCAAGGTTGTTCGTTTTTGCGATAGAATAGCATATATCAACCACGATATTGCTGATGCGGTAAGGGCAGGAGTTATTTCGGAAAGCGATTTGCCGATGGAAATAACCGAGAACCTTGGAAACAGCAAGAGCAAAAGAATTAATACCCTTGTAAATTCCATAGTTGATAACAGCAAATCGGATATTATAATGGATGAAAAAACCGAAAAATATTATAACGATTTGCATACCTTTCTTTTTGATGCGGTTTATAAAAACCCTGTTGCAAAATCGGAAGAAACCAAGGTTTTAGGCATTGTTGAGGGACTTTTTAAATACTATATCCAAAATCCCGAGAAATTGCCAAACGAGTATCTTAAAATTTGTGAAGATGAGGGCAAGGAAAGGGCGGTTGCCGATTATATTGCCGGTATGACCGACCATTATGCCAC
>CAJGDQ010000090.1 GCA_904502215.1 Clostridiaceae bacterium | reverse complement strand
CTTTTGTTGAGGTTCCCGATTTGAAACCCAAAAAAGAAAAAAAGGAAAAACCTCAAAAAGCTAAGGCAAAGCCTGTAGTTAAAGAGGAAAAGGCAAAACCCGAAGTTAAAGCGGTTAAGGAATACGGCGATGCAGTTGATGCTTCTAAAATCGATGCTGAGTCATGTGCAGGAAAAGCAGTAGCTTATGTTAAGGAAACCTTAGCTCTTATGGGTTGCGGTGAGATTGATATCAAGGTTGCAAGCAGAGAAAACGGTTCTCTTATTTCTATTGACGGCGAGGATTTAAGCATTGTAATCGGCAGAAGGGGAGAAACCCTTGATGCTTTGCAGTATTTAGCAGGACTTGCTGCTAACAACGGCGGCGGCCACTATAAGATTTCTCTTAACATTGGTAACTATCGTGAGAAGAGGGAAGAAACCCTTATAAATCTTGCAAATCGTATTTCGGCTCAGGTTTTAAAAACAGGCAAAAGCCGCACCTTAGAGCCCATGAATCCTTATGAAAGAAGAATTATTCATACCGCCGTTCAAGCTATTGAGGGTGTTGTTTCTAACTCTTTTGGTGAGGGTAACGGCAGAAGAATAGTAATTTCGGTTGAGGGTGCTGAGGTTAAGCCTCCGAGATTTAATGACAGACGTCGCTCGGGCAGACCTTCAAGAAGTCAGGCTCCTAAAACTGTTGCAGCTCCTTCGAGAGAGCCTAAAAAGGATAGCGATATGCCTCTTTACGGAAAAATTAATTGATTTTAAAACGGTCGATTTTCGGCCGTTTTTTATTTTAATTAAAAATTGACAAATTGAATAGTTTTGGGTATAATATATATTGTATGTAAGGTATTAAATTCAGTCTAAAAAAAGTTGACGGGAGTGCCTTTTTTGGAAAAGTTTGTAATTAACGGCGGAAACGCCCTGAAAGGTGAGGTTCGCATCAGCGGCGCTAAGAATGCGGCAGTTGCAATATTGCCTGCAGTAATGTTGGCTGATAGCCCTTGTATTATCGAAAATCTTCCAAACATCTCTGATGTTACGGCGATTTTAAGGGTTATGCAAGAGCTTGGTGCTAATGTTCGCCTTATAAATAAAACAACTGTTGAAATAGACCCTAAGAATATTAATTCCTTTGTTGTTACAAAGGAAATGGCTGAGGGAATGAGAGCTTCGAGTTATTTTCTTGGCGCTTTGCTTGGAAGAATGAACAAAGCGAGGGTTGCTCCTCCCGGAGGCTGCAATTTCGGAGTTCGCCCTATTGACCAGCATATAAAGGGCTTTGAAGCTCTTGGAGCTAAAATGGATATTGTTAAAGGTATGGTTGATGGTAAAGCTTCTCAGCTTAGAGGCGCATCCATTTATCTTGATATGGTATCGGTTGGAGCTACTATTAATATCATGCTTGCGGCTGTTAAGGCCAAGGGCTTAACTGTTATTGAAAATGCTGCAAAAGAGCCTCATATTGTTGACCTTGCAAACTTCCTGAACTCTATGGGCGCTAATATCATGGGCGCCGGAACAAGTATGATTAAAATTCGTGGCGTTGAAAGCCTTAAGGGCACGAGTTATAGTATTATTCCCGACCAAATTGAAGCCGGAACATATATGGCTGCGGCTGTTGGTGTTGGCGGCGATGTTTTGGTAACTAATGTTACTCCTAAGCACCTTGAATCTATTATCGCAAAGCTTCGTGAAATCGGAGCTGAGATAACCGAATATGATGAGGCGGTTAGGGTTAAAATGAGCATTAGACCCAAAAAATGCAATGTTAAAACTATGCCGCATCCCGGTTTCCCAACCGATATGCAACCTCAAATAGCAACCGTTTTAACGGTATGCGAGGGGACAAGCATAGTGACCGAAGGAGTATGGGATAACCGTTTCCGTTATATTGAGCAATTAACCTCTATGGGTGCTGATGTTCAGGTTGAGGGAAAAATGGCGGTTATAACAGGTGTTAAAAACCTAAATCCCGCTCCTGTTAAGGCGGTTGACCTCAGGGCCGGTGCGGCAATGATTATTGCGGGTCTTATGGCTAAGGGAACAACCGAGGTTGAGGATATTCAGTATATCGACCGTGGATATGAAAACATTGTTGAAAAATTCACCGCCCTTGGCGCTGATATAAAGCGTGTTCCGATTATGGATAATATGGTGGCTTATAAGAATGCTTAAAATTATGCGGTAGGTTTTTTCCTACCGCATTTTTAGGAGAGAGAATATGTCAAGAATTTGTCCGCTTTTTAGCGGCTCAACAGGTAACAGCACATACATAGCAACACAAAATGGTGGTATTCTCGTTGATGCGGGTGCATCTATGAGAAGTCTTTTTATGGCGGTTGAAAGGGTAGGCGGAAGCTTTGAGGAAATCAAAGCCATAGCCATTACCCACGAGCATATAGACCATATAAAAGGCTTAAAACCATTTCTCAACAAAACAAATGCCAAGCTAATTGCTTCCAAGCAAACTCTTGAAGCCCTTATAAAAAAGGAGATTGTTCCATCTAAAACCGAGGTTATAGAGATTGGAGAAAAGCCTCTTGATATAAACGGAATTATAATAAATCGCTTTGCAACAAGCCATGATTGCGAGGGCTCAAGCGGTTATACCTTTTTGTTACCGGATGGCAAAAAAACGGGAGTTTGCACCGATTTAGGTATTGTTACTGATGATGTAAGAAATGCGATAACAGGGCTTGACGCTTTGCTTATTGAGTCTAACCACGATATAGAAATGCTTAAAAAAGGCCCATATCCGCCAATGCTTAAAATGAGAATTTTATCGGATAAAGGGCATATTTCAAATGCTGTTTGCTCGGCTGAACTGAAAAATCTTTTGAAAAGCGGAACAACAAGATTTATTTTGGGCCATTTAAGCCAAAATAACAATACTCCATTGGTTGCAAAGGCTCAGGCTGAGGCCGCCTTGATTGATATTGGTGCAGTTAACGGCCGAGATTATCTTTTGAGTGTTGCAAAGCCTCAGGAAAACGGAGTGGTTGTATTTTGATTAGGGTTACTGTTATAGCTTTGGGAAAGCTAAAGGAAAAATATCTTGCTGATGCGGTTTCAGAATATAAGAAAAGGCTTTCAAGGTATTGCAACTTTGAAATTATTGAGCTTGAGCCTGTTAAAATAGGCGAAAAACCGAGCGAAAATGAGATTTTTTCAGCACTTGAAAAGGAAGCTGAGTTGATATTTAAAAAAATCCCAAACGGCAGTAGGGTTATTTCACTTTGTGTTGAGGGCAAGCCACTTTCAAGCCCCGATTTTGCTAAGGAAATAGAAAAATCAAGTAATATGGGAAAGAATTTAACCTTTATAATAGGCTCTTCCTATGGACTAAGCGAAAGGGTTAAAAAGGCAACGGATTTAAGGCTCTCAATATCCGAAATGACCTTTCCTCATCAGCTTTTCAGGGTTATGTTGTTAGAACAAATTTATAGAGCCTTTAAGATAATTGAAGGCTCGGCCTATCATAAATAAAAGGATGGTTTTACCATCCTTTTTTTATGCAAAAACATTGAAAATTAGGTTTATGAAAACACAGCAAACAGCACCCAAAAGGGTTGGATAAATTATGGCGAAAAGGGTCCATAAAAAGCTTCCTGTTTCCTTTTTTATGGTTAAAACCGTGGTTGAACAGGGCCAATGGAAGAGGGAAAATATTATGGTGCAAAGTGCAGTTTTTATAGTCCATCCGTTACTTATTAAAATTTCACCTATCAGGGAAACCGATGAAATATCGCTTATATTTCCGTTGCCAAGATATGCCATTAAGGCTATCGGGATAACGATTTCGTTTGCAGGAAAACCGAGGATGAATGCTAATAAAATAACCCCATCTAACCCCATAGCCTCAGCTATAGGATTTAAAAATTCGGAACAATAGAAAATTAAACTATGGTTGGAAATGGTTATATTAGCTAAAGCCCAAATTATAATTCCTGCGGGAACTGCAACCGCAACCGCCCGAGCTAAAACAAAGGCGGTTTTATCAAAAACGGAGCGTATTATAACCTTTATAAACTGCGGTTTTCTATAAGGAGGCATCTCGAGAATATAGGATGATGGACTTCCTTTTAAAACTGTTTTAGATAAAAGCTTTGTTGAAAAAAAGGTTGCAAATATTCCAATAAGTATAAAAAAAGTCAGCAAAACGGCCGAAAGAACCGAGCTTGAGGAAACAAAAAATATCGCAATCAGGGTTATAATTGTAGGAAATCTTCCGTTGCAGGGAACTAGGTTGTTTGTTAAGATTGCGAGCATTCGCTCTCGTTTTGAATCAATTATCCTGGTTCCGATAACTCCCGCCGCATTGCAACCGAAACCCATACACGTAGTAAGGGCCTGTTTTCCGCACCCATTGCATTTTTTAAAGGGCTTATCAAGATTAAATGCTATTCTTGGCAAATAACCCGAGTCTTCGAGTAATGTGAAAAGAGGGAAGAAGATGGCCATCGGAGGCAGCATAACCGAAACAACCCAAGCAGGAACACGCCAAACTCCCTCAATTAAAATCCGCCTTAAAATCACAGGAAAACCAAGGCTTAAAAATAACAGGTTCAGTTTTTCTTCAATAAAAAACATAAGACTTGAAAGATGGCTTGAAATATAGTTTGCCCCTGTTACCGTTAGCCAAAAAATAAAGCATAAAAGCAGTAGCATAACCAAAAAACCCGAGATTTCACCTGTTAGGAATTTATCGGCCTTTCGGTCCTTTTGGCTGTAACCGTTGTTTGATGAAACTATCCCTGAAATCAAAATTTCTGAGCTTAAAATCACCGAGCGAGAAACTATGTCCTTTAGATTTTTTATGTCTTCACCCAAGATTTCTTTTGCATT
>CAJGDQ010000089.1 GCA_904502215.1 Clostridiaceae bacterium | reverse complement strand
GGTTGTATCTTATGATATGGCCGAAACCTATAAGGACATAAAGCCTGAGGTTGTAACCAAGGTTAAGATGACCGAAAATTATCTTGAGGCTGTTAAAGAGGGTATGCTCTCGGTTACTGAGGACGGAACAGGTCAAGCAGCCCTTGGAACATATCCGATTAAGGTTGGCGGTAAAACGGGAACCTCTCAGGTAACAGGTCAGGTAGACCATAGTATATTCGTTGCTTTCGCTCCCTTTGATAAACCCGAAATCGCCATTTCGGTTGTTTTAGAAAACGGAAACTCGGGCTTCTCGGCAGGAACTGTTGTGCGTGATATAATGGATGCCTATTTCTTCACCGAAAGCAATTCTTCGGGTGAAGATTTACCGTTTATAGTGCTTGACTAAATTGACAAAGAAAACACTATGTGATAAAATAGCAAATTGTGAAAAGGCAGGTGGATAGAATGGGTGTTATCTTGGCTGTAACCTCGGGTAAGGGCGGCGTTGGCAAGTCCTCGGTATCAACAGGTTTAGGCTTTGCTTTTTGCAGTATGGCTCAAAAGGTTTTGCTTGTTGATATGGATGAGGGGCTCAGATGCCTTGATTTGATGCTCGGAGTTGATAAGCAAACGGTTTTCGATTTATCGGATGCTTTATCAACCGATAGAATTGAAGATTCAATCTATCCTGATGAAAAACATAAAGGACTTTATCTAATGCCTGCACCCTCTAAGGTTGGCTTGGTGGATACGGAAAAATTTGCCGTGTTCTCCCAAAGGGTTTCGAGTATGTTCGATGTTGTTATATTCGATTTTCCTGCAGGAATTGATTTGCCTCTTTATAAGGCGCTACCTGAGAACACCAACTTCTTAACCGTTGCGATTTTAGACCCTGTATCTATAAGGGATGCTTCGGCAATAGGTAACGAATTATATGAATCGGGCATAAATGCAAGACTCATTCTTAACCGCTTTGTTTATAAGCAAAGCAAAAAATTTAAAATGAGAAATATTGATGATATTATTGATATGGCAGGACTTCGGCTTATCGGCATAGTTCCCGAAAGTGAAGAAATAACCCTTTTATCATTAAATCATTCTTTAAATAAAAAAGGCAAACCAATGGCAGCGCTTATGCGCATAGCCAAAAGAATAGCCGGCGAGCAAATAAACTTGCCAGGCCTAAAAAGGATATGAAAGGAAAATTATTATGACAATTGCTTTAATCGCCCACGATGCTAAAAAGGAACTTATGGTTCAGTTTTGTATTGCTTATTGCGGAATACTCAGTAAGCATCACCTTGTTGCAACAGGCGCAACAGGCAAAACCGTTTCGGAAGCAACGGGGCTTGATATAATTAGATTTTTAGGAGGTTCTCAGGGTGGAGCTCAGCAAATAGCCTCAAGAATCGGTTGTGATGAAATTGACCTTTTGCTTATGTTCAGAGACCCGCTTAATCCCAAACCCTCAGAGCCTGACGAAAGGGCACTTTTGCGCCTTTGCGATGTTCATAATATCCCTGTTGCAACAAATATCGCAACTGCCGAAATGCTTATTCATGGTCTTGAAAGAGGCGACCTTGATTGGCGTGAAATAGTTAAGAAAGAAAAATAAAACGGAGTTATATTATGTCAGAAATTAATCGTGCCATAAAAGGCACTAACGATATATTGCCAGATGAAAGCCATAATTGGCAGTTTGTTGAGGGCAAAATGCTTGAAACTGCCCGCCTTTTTGGTTTTGAAGAAATAAGAGTGCCTGTTTTTGAGCATACCGAGGTATTTCAGCGTAGCGTTGGGGATACAACCGATGTTGTTCAAAAGGAAATGTATACCTTTGATGATAAGGGCGGCCGTTCAATAACCCTTCGCCCCGAGCTTACTGCCGGAGTGGTTAGAAGCGCTATTGAAAAGGGTCTTGTTGCAGGAGCTCTTCCTGTTAAGGTTTGTTATATCGGCGGTTGTTATCGCTATGAAAAGCCTCAGGCGGGAAGACTCAGAGAGTTCCATCAGTTTGGCGTTGAGTGTATTGGAGCGGCTTCACCGAATGCCGATGCTGAGGTTATAGCTTTGGGCCGTCAGGTGCTTAATACTGTTGGAATTAAAAATATTTCGCTTGAGATAAATTCTATCGGCTGTCCTGAATGCCGAAAGGAATATCATAAGGCGCTCAAGGCATATTTTGAGGCAAATGTGGATGAGCTTTGCGCAACCTGTAAGGATAGACTTGACCGCAACCCGATGAGAATCCTTGATTGCAAATCTCCTGTTTGTTCCTCAATTGCCGCTAAGGCTCCTGTTGTGCTTGATTATCTTTGCAATGATTGTAAAGAGCATTTTGAGGGTGTTAAGGCTCATTTAAAGGCTCAGGGAATTGAATATACAGTTAATCCTCAAATCGTTAGAGGTCTTGATTATTATACGAGAACTGTTTTTGAGTTTGTATCGGGAGATATCGGAGCGCAGGCAACTGTTTGCGGAGGCGGAAGATATGATGGTCTTATTTCTCAGATGGGCGGACCTCAGGTTCCTTCTTTAGGTTTTGGAATGGGTATTGAAAGACTTATGCTTGTTCTTAAAAATCAAGGAATAGAGCTTCCCGAAAAGCCAAAAACTCAGCTTTATATAGCGGCTTTGGGCGATAAGGCTTCCTTAAAGGCAACCGAATATTCGGCTCTTTTAAGGGATGAGGGATATAGTGTTCAAACCGATGTTTGCGCACGTGGCCTTAAGGCTCAAATGAAGTTTGCTAATAAGATTGGCGCAAAATTCCTTATCGTTCTCGGAGATGATGAGATTGAAAAAGGAAAAGCTAAACTTAAAGATATGGCTGATGGTAGCGAAACCGAGATAAATCTCAATGAAATAGTTGAAGATTTCGGCGAGGCTATCAGGGTTCAGATTTTTAAAAATATTGCGGAAATAATTTAATAGAGGGCGAGAAAATGCTGCTTGATAAAATGGATGGTTTAAAACGCTCTGTTTTTTGCGGAGAGTTAACAAGAGAAGATGAAGGCAAAACCGTAACTGTTTGCGGATGGGTTCAACGCCAAAGAGATTTGGGCGGACTTATCTTTATCGATTTAAGGGATAGAACGGGTATTGTTCAGTTGGCCTTTGATGATAACACCGAAAAAGATATTTTCGAAAAGGCTTCAGGTATTCGAAGCGAATATGTTTTGATGGCAAAGGGCAAGGTTAGAGTTCGCTCTTCTATTAATCACGATATTCCAACAGGTGAAATTGAAATAGAGGTAGATTGCCTTAAGGTTTTGGGAGCCAGCGAAACTCCGCCTTTTGAGATTCTTGAAAATTCTCTTGCTAATGAGGAGTTAAGGCTAAAATACCGTTATCTTGATTTGCGTCGTCCTGATATTCAAAAGAATATTCTTCTTCGCCATAAGATAACCAAGGTTACAAGAGATTATTTTGATGAAAACGGCTTTGTTGAGATTGAAACCCCAACCCTTATAAAATCAACCCCCGAGGGAGCAAGGGATTATCTTGTTCCGTCCCGTATCCATAAGGGAAGCTTTTTTGCACTTCCTCAATCCCCTCAGCTTTATAAACAGCTTCTTATGTTATCGGGATTTGACCGCTATATGCAAATTGCCCGTTGCTATCGTGATGAAGATTTGCGTGCCGACCGTCAGCCTGAGTTTACTCAGATAGACCTCGAAATGTCATTTGTTGAGCCTGAGGATATTTATGCTATTGCCGAAGGCTATATGAAACGTCTTTTTAAAGAGGTTTTGAATCAGGATATCGAAACACCGTTCCCAAGAATTAAATTTACCGATGCTATGAATGATTATGGCTCGGATAAGCCTGATACAAGGTTTGATATGAAAATTAGGGATTTGTCGGATATTGTAGAAAATTGCGGTTTTGGAGTTTTCAGCGATACAGTTAAATCGGGCGGAACAGTTAGAGCTATAACCGCTAAGGGAGCGGCTGCGGTTTATACCCGCAAGGAAATCGATAAGTTAACCGAAGAGGCAAAGGGTATCGGAGCCCGTGGCTTGGCATTTATTCGTTGGAGTGAGGATGCTCCTACCTGCTCATTTGCTAAGTTTATGAGCCAAGAGGAAATGCAGGCTATATATGAAAGAACAGGCGCCGAAAAGGGCGATGTTGTGCTTATTGTTGCCGATAGAAAGAATGTTGCTTTGTCGGTGCTTGGAGCTTTGAGATTAACAGTTGCTAAAAAGCTTGATATTATCCCCGATAAATATAATTTCCTTTGGATAACCGAGTTCCCCTTCTTCGAATATAATGAAGAAACAGGAAATTGGGATGCTATGCATCATCCGTTTACTTCACCTCTTGATGAGAGCCTTCAGTATCTTGATACCGCTCCCGAAAAGGTTTTTGCCAAGGCTTATGACTTGGTGCTCAACGGAGTTGAGCTTTCAAGCGGTTCGATAAGAATTTCAGACCCCGTTCTTCAAAAGAAAATGTTCTCGGCTTTGGGACTTAGCGATGAAGAGGCAGCCGAAAAGTTTGGTTTCTTGGTTGATGCTTATAAATTCGGCGCTCCGCCTCACGGTGGTATGGGCATCGGTCTTGACCGCCTTGTTATGCTTATGTGCGGCTGCGATAGTCTTCGTGATGTTATCGCATTCCCCAAGGTTTCAAATTCGAGCGAGGTTATGTCGGGCGCACCCGGAACAGTTGATGATATTCAGCTTTCAGACCTTGCTATTGCGATTACCCAAAACAAAAAATAAATCCCTCTTGACAAAAGGGATTTAATATGCTATGATTAGCAAAACAAAAATTTAACGGCTTATTTTGCAAAATGGATTGGAGTTATCATTGGGATAATTCCGCCCATTTGCAGGATAGGCTTTTTT
>CAJGDQ010000088.1 GCA_904502215.1 Clostridiaceae bacterium | reverse complement strand
TGGCTGTTGCATTCATAAGCTATATGCTCATTAATAGCATCAACATAAATTTTTCCGAAATGGTTTTCATCAGTGCAGAATTTTTCAACTGCCTCATAGCTTTTCTTCTTGATTTCGTTATATGTTCCCGAAACCATTCTGGATGACATAGGTATATAGAAATATAGGTCGTCCTTATAACTCTTTTTATATAAAGTGTTTTTAATTAGCTCGGTAACATTCAGTCTGTCAGTTCGGTAATATTTATAACCGAGGTCTAGTTCCTTATAAAACTCGGCTCTAAGGCGAGAGAGGAAATTGACTCCGCCATCCGATACCGCAGCGCCTGAAATGCTATTGATTATTTTGCCCTCGGCTTCCTTTTTGCAAATAAACTCAGCAAAATTGCGGCTTATGAGCTTAATTGCCTCACCATCTCTATAATCGGGATGGGTAACAACCGAAATGACGAATACATTGTTATTATCATTCCAATCGGTTATATCATCGGCGGAAATATCATCATCCCACATTTTACAGCTTTCATAATTAAGGTAGTCCTCATCAATCTTTTGGCAAACGGGGAAGAAATTGATATAACCTGCAAGAATATCCTCATCGTAAACCAAGATAAAGCTATCGTTATTCTTATCAAAGCGTGATTGTAGATTTTCTCGCTTTCCCCAAAGGGAAGAGGGATAAACTATCTTCTCAAGGGCATAAACGCTGTCTAAAAAGCCATCGGGAGCATTATACCCGAATTTAACAGTAAGTGCCATTGTAACACCTCATTATGCTTTAACATTCTTCCAAAGCTTAGAATATAATTTTTCGGCTTCTTCGCCTAAGTATTTAAGAACGGTTGCGTTTTTAACAACATTTTCATTGGGGAAAATGGCGGTTTCTTCTAAGATTTCGGCATCTAAAGAATCAACAACCGCTTTATTCGGGGTTGAATAATAAATATATTCAAAGTTGATTTTAGCTATATCCTCACGGCATAGGAAATCAATGAATTTTTCGGCAAGCTCAGGGCTATCGGCGTTGGCAGGAATCGCAAATGCATCAAGCCACATACAAGTGCCTTCCTCAGGGATGGTGAATGCTAGTTTATCATTGTTTTCAAAGGCTAAATATGCCTCGCCGTTATAAATAACAGCGATATCGGCATTGCCTGCCTCAAGCTTTACTCTTGCTGCTTCATCAAGCAAATATGCCTGAACATTTTTCTTCTGCTTTTTCAAAAGATTTGCAGCAGCGTTAAGTTCTTTTTCGCTTGTTGTGTTGCCGTTAAAGCCTAAATTGTTGAGGGCAACGAACATAGCATCTCTCTCGCTGTTGGGCATTATGATTCTGCCCGCATATTTATCAGAGAAAACACAGTTCCAGCTTTTAACATCCTCTTCATCAACCTTTTCGGTGTTATAAAGAATGCCGAGAGTTCCCCAAAAATGCGGAACAGTGTATTTATTTTCACTATCAAAAGCTTTTGATGCTTCTAATTGGTTAGGGTCTATATTACAAATATTTTTAACATTATTGAAGTTTATTTCCTGAAGCAAATCTTCTTTTATAAGCTTTTCGAGCATATAATCCGAAGAACAAACAAGGTCATACCTTGCGGTGCCTGAGGTAAATTTAGCATACATATCCTCGGGAGCGGCATATTCATCGTATACAACCTTGATGCCTGTTTCTTCATAGAAAAGGTCATAAACCTCGGGGCTGATATAATCGCCATAGTTAAAAAGATAAAGTGTTTCTCCGCCGCAAGAAGCAAGGGAGAAACAACTAAAGATTATAACAAAAATTAAAATCAAAGAAACAATAGCTTTTTTCATTCTAATAATCGTTTTCCTTTCTGTTTTCAGGTTTAGATGCAGAACGCATATTAACAACTAAAATAACAAGAATTAAAAGGAGCATTGCAATAAACATAATAGATGCCAAGGCATAATATTCGGGCAAAATTCCTCTGATTCTATTGGTATAAATAAGGGTTGATAGGGTGTTAAGTCCCTGCCCCTTAGTGAAATAGGTGATGGTGAAATCATCAAGAGAAATGGTAAGAGCTAACAAAAATCCGGTTAAAACACCCGGGAAAATATCAGGTAAAATAACCTTGAAAAAGGCTTTAACAGGGCTTGCTCCCAAATCCAGAGCGGCTTGATAGATGCTTATATCAAACTGTTTGAGCTTTGGGAAAATGTTAAGAACAACATAAGGAAGAATTAGTGTTATATGGGAAATTATAAGGGTTGCATTGCTCATTCTTCCAACAATTCCTGCAAAGAAAAGCATTAGCGAAATACCTGTTACGATGTCTGCATTAAGAAGCGGAATGCTTGTAACGGTTTTAACGGTGTTTTGAAGCTTTTTCTTCATAGCCAGCATACCGATACAGGCAACAGTGCCAAGTATGGTTGCAATGGCCGCCGAAACCAAACCTAAAACAATGGTTGTTACAAGGGCGTTCATAATAGTTTCATTATTAAAGAGAGCGGTATATTTATCAAAGGAAAAACCGCCCCAATGATAAGCCGATTTAGACTTATTAAAGGATAAAACTATCATAAGCACAACGGGGGTATAAAGCAAAGCGAATATGATTGCGATATATGTGCCTCTAAGTGCGGAGAAAAGCTTTTTCATAAAACAATTCCTCCTTGCGCTTCATCTTCCTTTTTGCTATCGGTTAAAAGTGAGCTTACAACAACAAAGACCATAAGCAAAAGGGCTAAACCGCTTCCTGTATTATAATGACCTTTGGTAAAGTTCATTTCAACAACGTTTCCGATAAGCATTATCTTTCCGCCGCCAAGCATTTCGGCAATTGCAAAATCCGAAATAGCGGGGATGAAAACCATAGTTGCACCGCTGATAATACCCGGCATCGAAAGGGGAAGGGAAACCTTAAAAAAGGTTTTAACGGGATTGGCTCCAAGGTCTCTTGAAGCATTTAGTAAATCCTTATCAATGCTTGAAACGGTATTATAAATTGGGAGAAGCATAAAGGGGAAATAGTCATAAACCATACCGATTAAGATGGCGGTATAGGTATTGGCTATATGAACGCTCTTAAGCCCTAACATATTAAGAACCGAGTTTATAAGTCCGTTATCCTCAAGGATAACATTTATTGCAACCATCTGGAGCATAAAGTTCATCCACATAGGGAGAATAAAAAGAAAAATTATAAAATTCTTTTGCTTTATTTTAAGCTTTGAAAGGCAAATGGCTAGCGGATATGCCAAAGCTAAGCCTATAAGGGTTGCGCTTGCCGCTAAAAGCAAGGTGAGACCCAAGGCTTTTAAATTTGCCGTATCCGAAAGAGCGGCAACGATGTTTTCAAGTGTAAATCCGCCTCGCTTTTCGGTGAAAGCATAGTAAACAATAGTGAATAGAGGCAAAATGATAAAGCCTGCAATCCATATAAGATAAGGGCCTGAAAGCCAGAGGTTTTTCTTATTCGTCAACAGTTGCGGCCTCCTCATCTTCTGAGCGGGGCTTATGCATTATTTGGATATTTTCCGGCTCAACATATATTCCAACCTCAGTTCCGACAGGCTCCATTTTGGTGCTATGAACAAGCCATTCATAGCCGTTTGCCATAACATCCATTTCATAATGAACACCACGGAAAATAATCGAGGTAACAACGCCCTTCATTTCGCTCTTTTCGGGAGCGGTTAATATAACATCTTCGGGGCGGATAACAACATCAACAGGGGTGTTGTTGCCAAAGCCTTTATCAACGCATTCGAATTCAACCCCTAAAATGTTAACGAGTAAATCGTGAACCATAGTGGAGTCGATAATATTGCTATCTCCAATAAAGTCAGCAACGAAGGCGTTTTTAGGCTCGTTATAAATATCCTCAGGAGTGCCTATTTGCTGAATAATACCCTGATTCATAACCGCAATGGTATCCGAAAGGGTTAGGGCTTCCTCCTGATCGTGAGTAACATAAATAAATGTTATTCCTGCCTGCTTATGAATGTTCTTAAGCTCATATTGCATATCCTGACGCATTTTAAGGTCAAGTGCTGCCAAAGGCTCATCAAGAAGCAAAACCTTCGGCTTGTTAACAAGAGCACGAGCAATTGCAATTCTTTGCTGTTGACCGCCCGAAAGGGTGGTAACGCCTCTTTCCTCAAAGCCCTCGAGATTAACGAGCTTTAGCATTTCCTTAACCTTTTGCTCAATTTCGCTTTCAGGAAGTTTTTTAATTCTAAGACCAAATGCTATGTTCTCATAAACATTTAGGTGCGGGAAAAGGGCATAACGCTGAAAAATGGTGTTAACCTGCCTTTTATAAGCAGGAACACCATTTATAACCTTACCCTCAAAGAAAATATCTCCCTCATCGGGCTCAAGGAATCCTGCAATTAGGCGTAAAGTGGTAGTTTTTCCGCAACCCGAAGGACCGAGCAGGGTTATAAACTCACCATCCCTTATATCAAGGTTGAGTCCATCCAAAATCTGCTCTTTGTCAAAGGAAACTGAGATATTTCTGAGTTCTATAATATTACCTTTTTTCAATTAAAGCATCCCCCTTTGTTCAACACTAAAGTGTCAACACCAGAATAAATTTTTGATTTTCTCCGGAAGCATTTTGCACCTTCAAAAACCTACCCTGTGCGATACCCGCGGCCTCCTCATGATATGCCCTGAACAAAGGGTTTTTCATAGCTTTCTCGAATATTTCGGAAGCTACGGCATAAAATCCGAAACCGCTCTCTACACAGATGCTTTGATTAAATTTTTCACAACATCTAACCAGTATACAAATATATATCAAAAACGGCAAAATGTCAAGTGATTTTTGCGTTTTTTCAACATTTTTCAATAAAAAATAAAGCATATTTCCTTTAAACTCCAAAATGCTCTGTTTTTCTCTAAAATGCTC
>CAJGDQ010000087.1 GCA_904502215.1 Clostridiaceae bacterium | reverse complement strand
GGGAAATTATTAAAGGTTAATTTTTTTATTGATTCGCAGCCTAAATCATCAAAGGCTATTACTTCGCATTCGGCAATACTAAGGGAAGCTAAAGCACCTGCTCCGCCGATGGCACAAAGATAAATGGCTTTATTTCTTTTGAGAGCCTCGATAACCTCGGGGTTTCGTTCTCCTTTGCCAATAGTAGCTATAACTCCCAAATCGTAAAGAGAGGGAGCAAACTTATCCATTCGGCCTGAGGTTGTTGGTCCAACGCTGCCGATAATTTTACCCTCAGGGGTTGGAGTTGGTCCCGCATAGTAAATAACCGAATTTTCGATATTAAAGGGAAGAGGTTTGCCGTTTTCTAAATGCTCAAATATTCTCTTGTGGGCGGCATCCCGAGCAGTATAAACCGTTCCTGAAAGAAAAACCTTATCGCCGGCTTTTAAATCTTTGGCTTTTTCCCTTAATGTTTTGGTATCTAAATAAAATTCTCTCATTTAACTATTGTTTCATAAACCTCAGCAAACTCTCTTTCGGCAGTTTCGCAAGTATCCTTATTCTCAGCAATTTGAATTTTGGTAGCACTTAAAGAGTTCATAAGGCGGTCAACCTCGGCAACAAATTCCTCGCTTGTTTTGGTTATTTCAGCGCGGATTTCTTTTAAGGATTCATGAGCCTCATCTATTGAAATAATATTCTTGTTAACCTCTTCAAAGGAGATTTTTGCACTTTCCTCACTGCTTGACATAACGGCTTGAGCATTAGTTTGAGCCACAAGATAAAGCTTGCCGATATTCTCGGATAAACGCTCAATTTCATCATATTTTGCATTAAATTCAGCAAGCTTTGCATCAACAACAGCCTTTTCAGCCATAAGCTTTTCGAAATCGGCCTTTGAGATAGAAAGCTCCTCTTTAACGTTATCAAGCTGAGAGTTAAGCTTATTTTCTTTGTCCTTAAAATTTTTATGAGTTCTTTCAATATAATCAAGAACGTCGTTGCAATTAAATCCTAAAAGGCTTTTTCTAAATCCGATAGACATCTTTTTCCATCCTTTATTTTTAATCAAATGAATTATATCATATATCTTCCGATATTTCAAGAATTGTTTTGTTTGACATTTATTCTATAAAATAGTATTATATTAATATCAATTTTTTGGAGCATTCTATGGATTTTTTAACACTCAGGCGTGAAGTTATAAAAAAATATTTTGGTCGTATGAACGACCGTCAATTTGAGGCCGTAACAACTGTTAACGGTCCTTTGCTTGTTTTGGCGGGAGCAGGAAGCGGCAAAACAACAGTTTTGGTTAACAGAATATTAAACCTTGTTGAATTTGGCGATGCCTATAACAGTGATTTTATTCCTCAAATCACCGATGCTGATATTAAGTGGGGAGAGGACTATCTGAATGGCATTTCAAATGTTTTGCCCGAGGATGTTTTTGCGGTTAATCCCGCAAAGCCTTGGCAAATTTTGGCTATCACTTTCACTAATAAAGCCGCAGGCGAATTAAAAGAGAGAATTGCCTTAAAGCTTGGCGAAAAAGCCCAGGATGTTTGGGCAGGAACATTCCATTCTATTTGCGGAAAAATCCTTAGGAGAAATGCTGATAGATTGGGTTATACCTCACATTTTACAGTTTATGATACCGATGACCAAAGCCGACTTATGAAGGAAATTATGAAGCAAAGCAATGTTGATGATAAAATGCTTCCTCATAAATCGGTTTTGGCGGCTATTTCTTCAGCTAAGGACAAGCTGATTTCCCCCGAGGAATATAAAGCTCAGTCTAGTGCTGATTTCAGGCAAAAAACGGTTGCCGAGCTTTATTCTATCTATCAAAAAAGATTAAAGTCTGCCGATGCGATGGACTTTGATGATATGATTGTTAATACTGTTCGTTTGCTTGAAAATAACGATGATATCCTTGAATATTATTCAAACAAATTCCGATATGTTATGGTTGATGAATATCAAGATACCAACTATGCTCAGTATGCCCTTGTTAGCCTTTTGGCTTCGGGTAGGAACAACATTTGTGTTGTTGGCGATGATGACCAGAGTATTTATCGTTTTAGAGGCGCTACCATTGAAAATATCCTTAACTTTGAGGATGATTTTAAAAATGCAAAGACTATTAGACTTGAGCAAAATTATCGCTCAACCTCTAATATTCTAAACGCCGCAAATAGTGTTATTTCTAACAACACAGGTCGAAAGGGTAAAACTCTTTGGACCGATAACGGCGTTGGCGATAAGATAATTGCTTATACTGCTCAGGATGAAAGAGAAGAGGCAAGATATGTTGCCGATAGTATTCTTGAGAATGTTAGAAATGGTGCGAAATTTAGCGACCACGCAGTTCTTTATAGAATGAACGCTCAGTCAAACTCTTTGGAAAATGTTTTTGCAAGAAGCGGAATTGCTTATAAAATCATAGGCGGAAATAGGTTCTTCGACCGCAAGGAAATCAAGGATGTTTTAGCTTATTTGCACCTTATAAACAACAATAACGATGATTTGCGATTGAGAAGAATTATTAATGAGCCAAAAAGAGGAATAGGGGACACAACGGTTAATAAAGCCGCCGAAATTGCAGCAGGCCTTGGTATATCTCTTTTTGAGGTCTTTAAATCTTCGGATGAATATGCCGCTCTTTCAAGAGCTAGCGCTAAAATTTCAAACTTTTGCAATATTATCGACCAGTTAACTCAGCTTGCCGAAACAATGAGCATTTCAGAGCTTTTTGAAACTATGCTTCAAGCAACAGGTTATGCAACTGCTTTGGAATTAGAGGGTGAAGAGGGCAAAGACAGGCTTGAAAACGTTAAGGAATTTGCCTCTAACATCACTCAATATGAACTTGAAACCGATGAGCCATCCCTTTCTGATTTTCTTGAGCAAATAGCCCTTGTTAGTGATATAGATGCCCTCGAAAATGATGAGGATAGGGTTGTTTTAATGACCATTCACTCAGCCAAAGGTCTTGAGTTTAATAATGTTTATTTAGTTGGAATGGAAGAGGGTATTTTCCCCGGAAATCAGTCTATCTATGGCGGAAGAGAAGAGATAGAAGAGGAAAGACGTTTGGCCTATGTTGCAATAACAAGAGCTAAAAAGAAGCTAACAGTTACCAACACCTTTATGCGAATGCTTTTTGGCTCAACCAATCGCAATATGCCATCTCGTTTTTTAAAGGAAATTCCCGAGGAATTTTGCGAAAGTATGGGATATGTTAAGAAAGAAATTCCAAACAGCTTTTCTTTTGATAGACCTAAAACCGATTACTCTTTCAAGAGCAGTTTTATAAGCTCTGCTAAGCCTCAAACCGCTCCCAAAGCTTCGGTTACATATAACGTTGGTCAGGAAGTTCATCATAAAACCTTTGGAAAGGGTATGATTATTTCAGCAACTCCTGTTGGTGGGGACACTATGCTTGAAATTGCTTTTGATGAGGTTGGAACTAAAAAGATAATGGCAAACTATGCAAAATTAACATTTTAGAAACAAAGAATATTTAATTTAATGATATATTGAAAAAGGAGATGATAGTATGACCGCAGGAAATAATGTTATTAAAATAACCGCTTTAACCGCATTAAAGGGCAAAAAAATCAAGGCTATTATAGCTTGCCTTGTTTTGTTTTTTGCAGTTTTTATCGGCGGTTATACCGCCTCGCTTTTTGGCATTTTCGCAGGTGAAATTTTAACATATATTTTAAATTTTTCATTCCTTTGCTTTGTTTATATTCCTTTGTTTTTCGGTGTTCTTAGATATGTTTGGAGAATACTTTTTGGAGTAGACGATAATCCGATTTCGGTTTTCTATTATTTTTCTAAAAAAGAACTTTATAAAAAGACCTTAAAGTATTTTGCATTATTGTTATTAAGAATAGTGCCTTTGGGTGTTCTTGTATCACTGCCTGCGGTTTTTGCAAGAATAATATCATTGGGCAAGGTGTTTGAATATTTTGAGATGCCAATACCAATGTGGGCAGCAAATCTTTCTTATGCCTATATATTTTTAAGCACAATTGCCTTTGTTATAATTTTTCTATATTCACTTAAATTCTATATGGCGCCTGTTTTGTTGGTTGCTGATGAAAATATGGATGCTGCCGAGGCATTTCATATGTCAACAGTTATTTCTAAAAAAACCTCTCTTGAGTTTTTATACCTTGTTTTTGGCTTTTTAGGTTGGATTTTAATTTCATTTTTAGTTATTCCTGCAATTTTCGTTTTGCCATACTTTCTAACGGCTTATGCTGTTCATGTTCGTTTTGCTGTTGCGGAATATAATTTGCATATCAAGGATAGCATAAGTGATGATACTCCAACCTTTGTTACAGGTGTTGAATAATGAAATTTGAAAATGTTATTTTAGCTTCCGGCTCTCCTAGAAGAAGAGAGCTTTTAAAAATGATTTTTGATGATTTTTCGGTTTTGGCTGCCGATATAGAGGAAATTGTTCCCGAAAATATCAAAAATGAGGATGCTCCTGAGTATTTAGCTAAACTTAAAGCTATGAATATAGCAAAAGATAATATGAGTTCTTTAGTTATTGGCTCGGATACTGTCGTTTTATTGGATGATAAAATATTAGGTAAACCCAAAACACGTCAAGAGGCAAGAGAAATGCTTTTAGCACTTTCGGGTAATACCCATCGTGTTATAACGGGTTGCGCCTTAGTTATTGGAGATATTGTGAAATCTTTTTCGGTAACTACTGAAGTCAAGTTTTTAAAGCTGAGTGAAAGCGAAATTGAGGAATATATCAATTCTGATGAGCCATATGATAAAGCAGGTGGCTATGGAATCCAACAAAAAGGCGGACTTTTTGTTGAGAAAATCAACGGTGATTATTTTAATGTCGTTGGTCTTCCTGTTTCTATGCTAAATAGAAAAATTGAGGAAATGTAGAGTATGGAAAGAATTAAAAATATTAAACTTTTTCTCTTTGATATGGATGGAACTTTGTATTTAGG
>CAJGDQ010000086.1 GCA_904502215.1 Clostridiaceae bacterium | reverse complement strand
GCGAAATCATTTTTGGCAACCATTAAAAGACCGCTTGTGTTCTTATCAATTCTATGAACTATGCCGGGTCGCATAACTCCGTTAATACCGGATAAAGAATCCTTGCAATGAAACATAAGGGCATTAACGAGCGTTCCCTCAAAATTCCCTGCCGCAGGATGAACAACCATTCCCTTCGGCTTGTTAACAACAAGTAAATCCTCATCCTCATAAATTATATCAAGTGGGATATCCTCTGGCTTTGCAACATATTTTAAAGGCTCAGGCACTGTAATTTCTACCATATCACCCATATGAAGCTTATAGTTTTTAGAGACGGCTTTATCGTTAATTATAACATTTTTTTCTTCTATAAGCGTTGCCGCACGAGAGCGTGAAACATCGGCAACCGAGGACACAAAAACATCAAGTCTTAAAAGCTCTTCGCCATCAAAAACAGTTTTAGTTTTCAGCATTTTCAACCTGCTTTCGAGCCTTATATTCATTAACGGCTTCGATTATAAAATGCAAAATAAGAAGTCCCGCACCGATAACAATACCGCAATCGGCAACATTAAAAACAGGAAACTGCGGCCAAAATTCAAAATGCAAAAAGTCAATAACATTTCCGCTTCTAAAAATGCGGTCTATCATATTTCCAATTCCGCCTGAAAGCACCAAACAAATCGCCCAAAAAAGCAATTTATTTTTCTTTCCCATTTTTATAAGTAAATAAATACAAACCACCATAATAACTGCGGTGATTACAACCAAAAACCAAGTTTTACCGCTAAGCATACCCCAAGCGGCACCTCGGTTATGAATATAAACGATATCAATAAGGCCTTTTATAAAACCACAGCCCTCACCCAAACTAAAGTTTGAAATTATATAAAGTTTAGTTAATTGGTCGGCAACTAAAACCGCCAAACCCATAACAATAGCTAAAATGCAAGAAACCATTATTCCTCAGTTGCTTCCTCTTCTATAGCTTCAATTTTAAAACCCTCAAATTCCTGAGGCTCTTCCTGAGTTATAGGCTCTATAACAACCGGATTTTCCTCTTTGATAAAGCTTGCAGCCTCAGGAGCCTTATCAAACTCAGTAAGCACTAAAGCTGCCATTCTTTCGGGGTCCATAGGAACCGCATCCGGAATAGAATTTAAAGCCTCAAGATGCTCTTTATATTTAGAATTAACGGTTGATTTGAAAGCAGTTATCTCTATTTTTAGTTTATCAAAAAGCATTTGTTGGCGAGCAACTGCATCCTCAGCGGCGGCAGTTATACTTTCAGCCTTAAGCTTTGCTTCCTTAATCATATCGGCGAGTTCCTTTTCAAGAGCCGATTTTCTCTCCTGAGCCTTAAGTTCAAAGCTTACTGCAAGCTCCTTTTCTCGAGCTGTTATAACCGAAATGTTAGACTCAGCGTTAGAAACGATTTCCTCGCTCTTTTCCTTTGCTTCGTTAACAATGCGGTCGGCAAGGCGCTGAGCCGAAAGCAAAACATTTTGAATGCTGTTTTGCGAAGCCTTAAGCTCCTCGTTTTCAGCAGTCAATTTCTCAACCTTATCCTGAAAATCCTTAATAATGCGGTCAAACTGAGCATAATCGGCCTCAACCCTATCAAGAAGGATATCAACCTCCTCCTGTTTATAACCGCTCATAGATTTTGCAAATTTAGCATCCCTGATTTCAGCAGCACTAAGCATAAAATGCCTCCTTAAACATACTTTTTATATTTTAGAATAATTCTTTGCTTTTTGGTTATCCCTGAAACTGATTCAATTATAAACTTTCCATAGCCTCTAACAGCAATTATATCACCATCAAAAACCGATTTGGTTGGCTTTTCGCAGGGCACAGAGTTTACCGAAACTATTCCCTCATTTATTTTAATGAGTGCCAATGACCTCGAGGTTTTACAAAGAGAAGCTACAATACAGTCAAGCCTATTAGAAGCTATGGTATCCCTAAACTCTAAAAGGTTATCCCTTAAAGGCAAGGGCTCAGTAAAACCCTCTTTTAATTTAACCCCTGTTCTTCCAACCTTGGTTAGCTGATTTAGGATAAAATCGGCAATTTCCTCGAGGCAAAAAACAACCGCTCTTCCCTCTTCAATAAGAATATCGCCAATAGCTTCTCTTTTAAGACCTAACCCTAAAATGCTTCCTAAAAAATCTCTATGTGAAAGCTTATCGGTTTTGCGAAAGGTAAAGGTTATTGCCTTTATAGGAAACTCCTCAGCAGTTTGCCAATCGGGAAAGCATCCGAGCATAACCCTCTCAGCTGACTCAAAGCCGCCGAATAAAGAAAACCTAACATTTGTTTTTTCGAGATTTTTTTGGGCTAATACAGCCTGTTCAGCCGATAAAAAACCTAAAAATTTAGGTTTTTCGGTTTTAAAGCAAATATCTGCCGTATCCTTTATTTTGGCTATTAAAAGCTCAGTTTCCATTAGAAATACATTCTACCATCTTCAAACTCTTCGAGCATAACCTCGCCCATCATGTCAACACCATAAGGCACAATAAGGAAGGTGCCCTTTGAAACCTTGCGCATATTTCCGTGGTTTGCATATGTAGCACCGCTCAAAAAGTCAACAATTCTGCGAGAAAGCTCCCTATCAGCCGACTCGAGATTTAAAACAACAGTTTTCTTATCATTAAGATGGTCAGCAATAGAGGTTACATCCTCATATCTTTCAGGCTTTACAAGAACAACCTGCATTTGAGCAGGGTTAAAGCTAACGGTTTTTGCCTTGCCGCCTATAATACGGGGCTGAGAAGCAGTTTTTTGCGGCTCGGAAACAGGTCTTTTCTTTTCCTTTGCTTCAACAACCTCTTCAAACTCTTCTTCAAATTCCTCTTCCTCAGGAATGGTGAGAATGTTTTTGATGTTATCCAAAAATCCCATTTTAAATACTCCTTCTAAAATTTATATTCGCCTGCCGAACAATGCTGTTCCCAAGCGGATTAAAGTAGCACCCTCGCTAACGGCAACATCGAAATCATCTGACATTCCCATAGAGAGTATTTCCATACTACTATTATCTATTTTTTTGGTGCCAATGTCAATAAACAGTTTATACATTTTGCGGAAATATTTGCGATTTTCCTCCGGCTCGTTGCAAACAGGAGGAATTGCCATCAAACCCTTAATCCTAATATTTGGAAGAGATGCAATTTCTTCTAAGTTTTCCTCAAGATTTTCAGGCTCAAATCCCCATTTAGATTCCTCACCGCCAATATTTACCTCAAGCAAAATATCCATTGTTTTTTCGTTCTTTACTGCCTGCTTTGAAATTTCCTTTGCAAGCTTTATTGAATCAACCGAATGTATAAGGCTAACCTCATTTATGATATCTTTAACCTTATTCGTTTGAAGATGGCCGATAAAATGCTTTTCAACCTCAATAATTTGGTCCTTCTTCGAAAGCAGCTCCTGAACTTTATTTTCGCCAATAAGGTTTATTCCTCTTGAAATTGCATAGTTAATGGTATCGGCATCAACCGTTTTTGTTGCAGCCAAGATAGAAATATCCTTAAGCCTTCTATTTGAACCTTCGGCGGCTTTATTAAGTTTTTCAAGTATGCTGCTAAAATTCTCATCAAATTCTTTAGCTGACAATTTTTCCATCATAGAGATTTTTTCCTTTCACAACAACCCTATCATAAAGCTTTAAAACGCCCGAGTTTTCGTTAACCTTTTCGCAAATTATAAAGCTATCATTGGAATATATGATATTAACCGGAACAAACTTAATTTGCATTCCGCTTAAAACATAAACACCTCGAACACTATCAACAACTCTAAGAGCCTTTCTCGGAACCCTGAGACCGCTAAACTCAGCCTTTACAACAGTCATCGGGCCGCTTCTCATAGATGCCAATTCGCTATTCATTTCGTTGCAGGCAAATATAACAACCGCCTTATCAGAAACCTCAGAAATATTTATCTTTTTAACCGTTGCCGAAAGCTCAGGCGAGCCCTTAACCGAGGTTAAAAGCTTTAAACTCTCCCCCTCTTTATAATTTAAAGACTCATTGATAGAAACGCTAGCCGCAATATACCATTCATAATCTGAAACTATTTTGCCAACAGTATTCTTATCCTGAGTTTTCGGTTTTGCACCTTCAATAAACTCAGGTGTTATAAGGGATAAATCATCAGTTTTGAAAACATCCTCATAGCCATCGGTTTTCGAAACAAAATATCCCGATTCCGAAGATAAAATTCTTGCCTTTGGTTCAGGAAGAGAAATATCAAGCTGAGCTTTAAGAGAAGCTAACTGGTCCGAAAAGGATGCCGTTTGACCTAGAGCCGCTTGCTTGCGGTTTATTGCAAAGAGCAGCTCCTCAGCCTTTGCTGAAACCGAGGAATAATTACCTGCCGAAGAAGCTATAACCAAATCATTAACCTTTTCCTTTATTCTGGAATTGATTAAATCGAGATTTGCCGCTTCAATATCATTATAGCTTAATATATCCTCTATATCCTTGATTTTCTTGTTTAAAGCTTCAAGCTCGGAAACCTTAATCGAAGCATCGGAGCTATCATAAACATTTGCAATAATGCCATCCTTTGCAACCCTGTTACCATCCGATATTATAAAATGCTTAACACCCGAGCCGCTATGGCTTACAAGCTTTTCATTTCTCAAAATAATTCCTGTTATATCAAATCCATCGGTTGAGGTATAGTAAACCGCACTTTCGGTCTCAACGGGATTATAAACCGAAGATATTATCTGATGAATAATAAAAACTGCCGCTAAAGCAATTAAAAAACCTTTGAGAATTGCCGAACCCTTCACGGTTTCTTACCTCCTTTATAAAAATTCTTTAACTAATTTCTCAGCCGAAGCTATTATATCTTCCCTATCGGGATAGAGCCAGTTTGTCCGCCCATCTCTTCTGAACCAGGTCAGCTGCCTTTTGGCATATCTTCTGGTTTGGCGGCAAAGGTGCTCTTTAGCTTCTTCAAGAGAGCATTCGCCCTTTATAAACCCATAAAGCTCTTTATGGCCGATTGCCTGAAAAG
>CAJGDQ010000085.1 GCA_904502215.1 Clostridiaceae bacterium | reverse complement strand
GACGGTTGACCGTGAACGTTACAAGCAAGTGCAGAACACCCAGGCAATTTCATGGCGTTCTATGGGTCCCGGCTCTTATGATTGGGATTCGGGTAATTGGGTATTTACTAACGATGGTTGGACAGGCGCTTCAAAAGAAGCTGTTAAATACTATATGGACCCTAGGAATTTTCTTAATGAAAATTATGTTTATATGTTCCTTCAGCAAGGCTATGACCCCGCCAAGCATACTGAGGAAGGTCTTAAAAAGATAGTTAAAGGCACCTTCCTTGAAAAAGGTTATTCCGACCCTAAAGATACTGCTTATGGCGGCTCTTATATCAAGGTTTTTATGGCCGCCGCAAAGGAAACCAGTGTTAGCCCATATGTTATGGCTGCAAAAATTATTCAAGAGCAGGGTAAAGATGGTTCAAGCTCTATGATTTCGGGAACTCATGCGAAGTATACCGGATATTACAATTTCTTTAACTGGGGAGCTAGCGGAACCAATGGAACGGTTGTTGAAAACGGTTTGGCATATGCTAAAGATAAGGGTTGGGACACTCGTTCAAAATCTATTATTCTGGGTGCTGCTGATTTAGGTAATAAATATATAAAAGCCGGACAAGGCACCTTATATTATCAAGATTTTAATGTTAAAAACGCCGCAAGCGACCCATCTATAATCTGGCATCAATTTGCTCAAGCAGTTCATGATGCTGCATCGAAGGGATATAATCTTGCTTCTACTTATTCCGGAGCTTATGATTTGGAATTGGAATTTTCTATACCGGTTTTCAAGGATATGAGCGCAACCATTACTCCAAGACCTGCTGAGAGTGAAAAAATAAACAACTATTATTTTAATAATATCACTGTTTCGGGTTTAACCCCATCATTCTATCGTTATACTTATAATTATAGCTTAAGAGTTTCGGATAATACGGCAATTAAATATGAATTACCCCAAAAAGCCGCTCTAGCTTGCTCTACAAGCTTTGCTTTGAAACAGGGAATAAACAACATTGTTTTAACTGTAAAAGCTGAAACAGGGCATACAAACGATTATACGATATCAGTTAATGCCGATAAAGATTGCACTCTTTATATAACAACCGATGGAAAAATCCCCGGTGGCAACCAACCATCAACTCCAAGTCAGCCGCAAACACCTACTTATAAACTTGGCGATGTTAATGGGGATAACAATATTTCTATAGCTGATATGGGAAAAATCAAATGGTATCTAATAGATAAAACAAAATATCCATTGAACGAAACACAATTCAAAAGTGCGGATATTAATAAAGATAACAATATTTCTATAGCTGATATGGGAAAAATCAAATGGTATTTAATAGATAAAACGAAATATCCAATTAGCTAATTAGGGAAGGAAATTAAAAATGAAAAAGTCTTTTATAAAATTTTCAACAACAATTATTTTAATTTTTTGCATTATTTTTTCTTTATTTTCGATGAATTGTTTTGCTTCAGATACTACATTATATTTTAGCAGCAATTCTATTACAGTTGGCGATAAGGTTTCTGTTTCTGTTAATGTAAAAGGCTCAAATATGACAATTGTGAATCTCTCTGTTTCTTATGATGCTTCTGTTTTGCAATATGTTTCCGGCGGCGATGGCGGTGGAGCAGGTGTTGTTTCGCTAGTTAGAGATTTTTCTCCCACAAATAGCAAATCTTTTACAATTGAATTTATTTCTTTAAAATCAGGTTCAGCTCAAGTTTCGGTTACCGGAACAAAATATCATGGTGCGCCGCCTGATGATGCAGAGGTTTCCATCAGTGGCGCTTCCGCTACTTTACAAGTTAAAGATGTTGCGTTGTCTTCAAATGCCAACTTAAAGGCTTTATCAGTTAGTGCCGGTTATCTTTCTCCTAAATTCTCTGCTAATAGAACAAGCTATACCGTTAATGTTAAAAACAGTGTTACAAAGTGTGATGTTTATGCTACTGCTGCTGATGGCGGTGCTAAAGTTGCGGTTTCGGGAAGTTCTACCTTAAAGGTTGGCACAAACACCAGAGTTGTAACCGTTACCGCTCCTAGTGGCGATACCAAAAAATATACAATAAACATAATTCGCAGTGAAACCGATGATGAGGCGACTGCACCTGAGGAAACTCCCGAGGTTAATCCTTTAGAAATTACCGAGGGTGAGTTCGAGAAATTCACTATAATTTCCGACCTTTCCAGCGTTACCTTACTAAAAGGTTTTTCAGCCGTTGCCGCAACCTATAATGAGACTGAAATCTCGGTTGCAAGCGATGAAAAAGGGGAATACAAGCTTTATTATTTGAAGGCTCCCGAGGGAGAAGAAACTGTTATTTGCACATACGATGAGGCAAACAAGGTGTTTAAGCAGTTATCTTATGTTACTCAAGGTGAATATGCCTATATTTTAGCCGATTTACCTGATGGTTTAGCTATGCCTAAGGATTATTATGCTACTAATACAAAAATCGGCGAGAAGGATATTAAATGCTATGCAAATGCTGCAACTCCCGATTTCTTCTATATCTATTGCTATGCCGATTCTAAATATGGCTTCTATCGTTTTGATGCCAGAGAAAAGGTTTTACAGCGTTATCCCGAATTAGAACCTGAAAAAGAGGTAATTGAAGAGCCTGTTGTTAATAATGGCATTTTAAACCGATTCAATTCGCTGACTACAAATTCTAAGATTATTTTAATTGGATTTATTTTTGTTGTTTTAGCGGTTATTGCTCTTATTGTTTTACTTATTATAAAGTTAATTAGAGCAAAGAAAAATCAAGATGACGATTATTTGGATGAATCGGATGATTTTGATGATGTTTCAATAAACGGTAATTTCTTTATTACCGATGATACCGATAAAAACGATTCTAACGAATAATTTTTTAGGCAACCTCAAATAGACACAGAGGTTGCCTTTTTAGTAATTTTAATGCTGATAGATTCATAGAATTTATTGGTGATTGTATGCAGTATTATGAAAAGTTTTTATTAGTTGTTTCTATAGTTTTTTTCTTATTTATCTTAATATTTACTTTTTTAGATAAGAAACCCTTTAGTCGCTTACTTTTTAATGCGATTCTTGGCGTTGGGGCATTAGGAATAATTGATTTGAGTGCAAAGTTCACAGGTGTTTTTATACCGATTAATTTATATACCGTTGCATCAAGTGCTGTTTTTTCGGTGCCAGCTGTTTGTTTGCATTTAATATTGCAATTAATAATTATTTAAGTTTTGGTGATTAAATGTTGCAGTTTGTTTTTGGAAAGCCTATTTCGGGTAAAACAACCTATCTTTTAAACAAAATAAAGGACTTGGCTGAGAGTAATAATGAATCTGTTCTCATTGTTCCTGAGCAATATACTTTTGAGAGCGAGCGTGCCGTTTTAAGACTTTTAGGGGATAAAAATTTCTCAAAGGTTAAGGTCCTTTCTTTTTCACGCCTTGTTGACGAGGTTGACAGGTGGACAGGTGGTATGGTTTCCCGTGATTTAGGGGATAGCGATAAGGTTATCTTTATGAAAAGAGCCTTACTTTTGGTTAAGGATGAATTAATACTTTGGAACCGATATTCCGATTCAATAAGCTTTGCTAAAACTATGCTCGATACCATCGGAGAGTTTAAAATTAATTCCATAACTCCTGAAAACTTAAGAGAAACTGCCAAACTTTGTGATAAAGCAACACTTAAATATAAATTAGAGGATATTGCAAAGATTTATGAAACCTATAACTTGTTGATGGGAGAAAAATTTTTAGACCCTGCGGACAAGCTTACAAAACTTTATAATAAACTCTCAAGCTTTAAATATTTTGAAAATAAAAGCGTTTTTATTGACTCTTTCAAGGGTTTTACAGGTCAGCAATATAAACTGCTCGAAAGAATTATAAATCAAGCAAAAAGTGTTCATATAGCTTTTACAAACAACCCTGATAACAATAAAAACTTTAATATATATACCAATATAAGAATTGCAATTGAACGTATTGAAAAGATTGCAAAATCCAACGGCAAAAAGCTTTTAGAACCTATTGTTTTGGATGAATCAAGATTTGCGGCTTCTGATATTCTGAAACTTGAAAGGGTTTTAGAGGGAGAAAAGGTTTCGATAGAAGAAGCATCTCGAAATATCACAATTTGCAAAGCCTCAACCATTTTTGATGAGGCTCAATTTACTGCTAGAACGATTAGAAAATTAGTTAGAACTAAAAACTATCGTTTTAGAGATTTTGTTATTATTGCAAGGGATGCTGAAATTTATAAGGAAGCTATTGTTTCGGCTTGTCAGGCAAATGATGTTGCTCTATTTTATGATAATAGAATGCCTTTGAGCTCATTCCCGTTATCAGTTGCTTCCTTTGCAGCTATAAGGGCTTTAAAGCTTTCAACCGAGAATATACTTAGATTTCACAAAACAGGTCTTGGAGCTCTTAATACCGAGGAAATTTCGGCTCTTGAAAATTATTGTTACCTATGGAATATCGAATCTACCCAATGGCTCGAAGATTGGACAATGAATCCAAAAGGTCTTACAAGTGATATTAACGATAATTCAGATGAGCTTGAAAAATTAAATATTCTTCGCAAAAAAGCAATCAAACCGTTATTTGATTTTAAAGAAAACTTTAAAGGCTCGGCTTCAAATATGGCCAGAGCTTTGGTTGAGTTGTTTGAGGCATGCTGTGTTGGGGACAAGCTTATAGGCATCTCAGAGCGTTTTGAGGCGGACGGGGATATTTTCTCATCTGATGCTTTAAAACAGTCTTATGACGCATTTATGCGTATTTTAGATAGTCTTGTTGTATGCTTTGGAGAGGAAAACATTAAACCTCAGGAATTTTTTGATGCTTTAGAGCTTGCAGTTGCTAGCACTGATATTGGTATTGTTCCGCAAACTCTTGATGAGGTCACCTTTGGCTCAGCCGATAGGATAAGACCCTCTATGCCAAAAATTGTATTTATTTTAGGGGCCAATCAGGGAATTTTCCCGATGAATACTTCGAACTCTGGTTTATTTAATATAACCGAAAGG
>CAJGDQ010000084.1 GCA_904502215.1 Clostridiaceae bacterium | reverse complement strand
CGAATATTCAGGAGATTTTGATAAAACCCGTTCCCATGCAATTTTCGAAATGGTTATAAATATTTCGGTTTCGGTTGTTGCAATTTTTTATATGGGCATTTGCGGTGCAATACTTGGAACAATAGCGGCTCTTGTTTACAGGGGAATAGTTTCGATTTATTATTCCAATAAAAAGATTCTTGGCAGAAGCCAGATGAATACATATAAAATCATCATTTTAAATAGCTTGGCTTTCGCTTTGGTTATGATAATATTCTTCGTTGATACCTTTAGCAATATGTCTTTTGTAAAGCTATTATTAAACGGAGTTGTTCATTCGATATGGATTATCGGATTATATTTGCTTGTAAATTTCCTATTTAATAAGTCGGCTTTTAAAACTATTTTAGAGTTATGCAGGGGGAATAAAGAGCGATGAGTATTCCGAAGGTGATTTACTATTGCTGGTTTGGAAAAGGCAGCATGCCAAGCCTTGCAGAAAAATGTATTGAAAGCTGGAGGAAATACTGCCCCCAGTATAAAATCGTTTGCATAAACGAGGAGAATTTTGATATAACCCAAAATAAATATGCCAAACAAGCATATGAAGCAGGCAAATGGGCCTTTGTTAGCGACTATGCGAGACTTAAGGTTTTATATGAGCAGGGCGGAGTTTATTTTGATACCGATGTTGAGCTTATAAAACCTATCGATAAACTCATAGAAGAAAACGGTTATATGGGGTTTGATGATAACGGGGTTATCTCAACCGGTCTTGGATTTGCTTGCGAAAAGGGGAACGAAGCGGTTGGCGCAATGCTTGCCGATTATGATGATATTCCCTTTATACTTCCCGATGGCTCTTATGACTTGACTCCTTGCCCCGATAGAAACACAAAAGTTTTATTAAATCTTGGAATGGATATTAATAATAAAAATCAAATTTTTATGGGAATCAGGATGTTGCCGGAAGACTTTCTTTGCCCAATGAAATATTATACGGGCAAGAAGAAAATAACCAAAAACACCTATTCCATTCATCATTTTTCTGCTTCCTGGATATCGGCAACCGCTAAAAGAACCTTATTTGTTAAGCGGATTATAGGTGTTAAGCTTTATGATAAGCTTTATGGAAAGTTTTTACATAAATTTAAATGGTTGGAGTGGTAAGTTTGCCTGAAAAAATGTTAAAAAAGGTTAACTCACATATTTTGCCTGCTTGGAAGATTTGCTTTTTTTCGGCAATCTTGGTTGGAATGTTGGCGCATTTGTATAAGATAACAAACTGGCTTCCCAACTGGGATTCATTGGTTTTTAGATATGATTCCCAAAATATGCTAGCCCTTGGAAGATGGTTTTTACCGGTTGTTTGTTCTTTCAGTTCTTTTTATGATTTACCATTTTTGAACGGTATTATAGCCATAGTATTTCATGCTTTAAGCGCTGTTTGTATCTGCAAGATACTTAATGTTGAGAAAAAGTTAACCGCATTTTTAATTGGTGCCGTTATAGTTTGCTTCCCAACGGTTACCTCGGTAATGATGTATAACTATGTGGCTGATGGTTATAGTATAGCATTTTTCTTCTCGACACTGGCGGCTTTGTTTATGACTAGTGAAAAACCGAGGTATATTCTTTCGGTTCTGCTTATTGCTTTATCAACAGGTATTTATCAGGCGTATATAACCGTAACAATAATGCTGGTTCTTCTAAAGCTTATTGATAAAATCATTTATGAAAAAACACCCTTTAAGCTTATTCTTAAAAGAAGTTTATTTATGATTTTAACGGGAATTGCGGGAATGGCGGTATACGCTGTTATACTTAAAGTTTTACTTGGTATTTTTTCTGCCGAGTTGCTTGATTATCAGGGAATCAACTCAACAGCCTCATTATCATCATTTGATTTGCCGGGCTCCTTATATGTTATTAAGGAAACTTTTATTAACTGCTTCTTTGATATCTCAGAGGGAATTAGCTTATATGTTATTCTTAATGCATTTGTTGTTGTGTTCACCCTTGCCCATTATATTAAATACATAGTTAAGAACGAGCTTTATAAAAAATTCACCAATATTTTCACTCTGATTGTTTTTAGCGTTATGCTTTTGTTTGGAGCGGGCGCATTAGCTTTTGTGAATGCGGGTATTGATTATCATAACCTTATGCTTATGGGTTACTCGGTATTTTATCTCTTCTTCCTTATTCTTTATGAAAGGGGAGCAGATGAAAAAGAAAAGCATAGTAAGGTTAAATGTTGGATTATATTCTTAACAGCTACGGTTATAATTGCAAATCAGGTTGTTATTTCAAATGTTAGCTATCATAAGGCTCAGATTGCCTATGAAAAGTCTTACGGAGCTTTAATCCGTATAGCCGATAGGATAGAACAAACTCCTGAGGCTGAGGAATGCGATAAAATTCTGGTTATCGGTGCTCTTGAAAACAGCGATAAATACAGCGTTAACCTAACCCCTGATATTACAGGAATCACCGATGGATATATTATTCGTGCCGATGATGAAACTGTGGGACAAAGTGTATTATGCAGTGCTCTTAATGATTATTGCGAAAAGGATTATGACTTTGTTAGCGGGGAAGAAAAGAAAAAGCTTATTCAAAATGAAGATGTGAAGACTATGGGCAAGTGGCCTTCTAAGGATTGCGTTGCCGTTATAGAGGACACAGTGGTTATTAAGCTTGGCTCAGAAGGTGAAGATTAAGTGATTTATTTTTGTGCTGATGATTACGGTCTTAACGATGTGTCAACAAGCCGTATAAGGCGGTGTATAGAAGAGGGCGTATTAAATAAGGTTAGTGTTTTTCCCAACTTCGATGAGGTTGATTTGTTAAGTCTAAAAGATATTAGAATTTCGCTTCATTTAAACCTCGTAGAAGGAAAATGTATGGCAAACCCAACTGAAATTGATTTGATATCAGATGAAAAGGGTAATTTCAAACATACCTTCGGGGGATTGCTGAAATTAAGTTTATTTAATCGAAAAAGGTTTGAAGAGCAGATTTATAAGGAGATAAAGGCTCAAATTTTGTTCTTTAAAAAGCTTTTGCCAGAGGGAGCGGAGTTTTGTGTTGACAGTCATCAGCATACCCATATGATTCCATCGGTATTTAAGGCCTTAATCAAGGTTTTAAAAGAGGAAAAAATAAAGGTTGAATATTTAAGAATCCCTGCTGAGCCTGTTTTGCCATATATAAAAACACCTTCGCTTTATTTTACATATAGCTTGATTAACCTTATTAAACAATGGCTTTTAAGATTTTTATGGCTTATAAATAAAGGGTTGATGAAAGATTTAAAAATCCCAACTGCTCATTTTTTCGGAATACTTTTTTCAGGAAAGATGGATGAAAAAAGAGTGAGTAAAATATTGCCCGAATATATAAAGTTGGCAAAAAAAGATAACAGGGATATAGAGGTTTTGTTCCATCCGGGTTATTTAGATAAGAACCAAACGGATTTTGAAGATAAAAATATAGTATTTGAAGATTTCTATTTTTCAAAAAACAGAAAAATTGAATTTAATGCAGCTATGAAAATAACGGAAAGAAGGGTGCAGTAATGCCTTATATTGAACACGATAAAGTTGATGAAAAAACTAGAGAAAAGTTGCAGGCGATAATTGAAAAATCTTATGCTTCCTATTGGAAGAAAAAAAGACTTTTCGATATCTTTTTTGCAACCTTGATTTTGCTCTTCTTTTTGCCGCTTATGATTATAATTGCAATTATAATCGTGATTGACGACCCAAGTGCAGGACCGTTCTATAAGCAAATAAGAGTTGGCAGACACGGCAAGGAATTCTATATGTATAAATTCAGAACCATGCGAGCAAACGCCGATAAGATGCTTGATGAACTTATAAAACAAAATGAGATGGATGGACCTGTATTCAAAATAAAGGACGACCCGAGAATGACTAGATTTGGTAAGTTCCTAAGAAAGCTTTCTCTTGATGAACTTATGCAATTCTTTAATGTTTTTAAAGGCGATATGACTCTTGTAGGTCCAAGACCACCTCTTCCGAGAGAAGTTGCATTTTATACCGATTATCAGAAATTACGTCTTCTTGTAACCCCCGGTATTACTTGCACTTGGCAAATTCATGAAAACAGAAATGATGTTCCCTTTGAGGAATGGGTTGAAATGGATATCGAGTATATACAAACAAGAACATATCTTAATGATATAAAAATTATGCTTAAAACCCCGATAGTTATGCTTACGGCCACAGGTCGCTAATTGAAATTTGGAGTGAAAAAAATGAAGGTTGCTATGATTGGACACAAGGTTGTTCCTTCGAGAAGAGGCGGCATTGAAAATGTCTTGACAACTCTTTGTCCGATGTTGGTTGAGATGGGGCTGGATGTTACCTGTTACAACCGCTCTTCCGATAAGGTTGAGAATGAGTATGTTGGCACTATTGATGATAAAATGTATAAGGGCGTGAAGCTTAAAAACGCTTGGACACTTAATTTCAGAGGCCTTGCAGCTATGATTGCTTCCTTTACGGCAGCAATAGCTGCCGCTTTCAAGGATTATGATGTTGTTCATTTTCATGCAGAGGGTCCTTGTGCTGCATTATGGATTCCCAAGCTTTTTGGCAAAAAATGCGTGGCAACGGTCCACGGACTTGATTGGCAAAGAGAAAAATGGGGAAAGGGTTTTGCTTCTAAATATATAAAATTCGGCGAAAAAATCCTTGCCAAATATGCTGATGAGGTTATTGTGCTGAGTCAGGCAGCTTATGATTATTTCAAAGAAACATATAACCGTGAAACTGTTATCATTCATAACGGAATAAGTTGCCCTGTAAAAAAAGAAGCTGAGCTTATAAGGGAAAAATATTCTCTGGAAAAGGATGAATATATATCGATTGTATCAAGGCTAACTGCTGAAAAAGGGATTCATTATCTTATCGAAGCATATAGTAAAATTGCAACCGATAAAAAGCTTGTTATAGCAGGCGATACCAGTGATACTGATGACTATGTGGAAATGCTTAAGGATATGGCGAAAGATAATCCCAATATTATTTTCACAGGATTTATATCAGGCGATACTTTAAATGAAATATATTCTAACT
>CAJGDQ010000083.1 GCA_904502215.1 Clostridiaceae bacterium | reverse complement strand
TTAAGGTTAAATCTATCAATGGCGTTGCTATCATCCCTGTTGTATCCGAGAGAATGAAAACTGCTTATAATTTCACTAACGGCGGTTTCACTCCTGCTGAAAACACCAGAGAGGCATATATGCTCGTTTGCCCCAAGAGTGGCGCTCATCTTGTTAAGAAGACCGAAAAAATGAGAATTTTCACTCCTGAGCAGAATATCGATGCTGATGCTTATAAGTTCGATTATCGTATTTATTACGATGTATTCGTTAAGAAGAGCGGTCTTGATGCAGTTTGGGCTTGGGTTTCTCCGGCTGTGAACATTATTTCAAATAATGCTGATTTTGAAACTGAAGAGGGAACAGGAGCTGTTATTTCTGTTTTAGCAAATAGCGATGGTGAGGTTAGCTATCAGTGGTTTGCTTGCACAGGTGATACTAAGCGTGGTGCTGTTAAGATTAAGGGTGCAAACTCTGAATCTTATACAACCGATGCTGAGCTTCCAAAAGGAAAATACCATTACTTTGTAAGGGTAACTGTTGATGGTATGGCAAGCGTTGATTCGCCCATTATGGCAGTTAATGTAAACTAAATTTTAAAAAACTGGAAAGCCCGTTAATTCGGGCTTTTCAGCCAAAAAGGAGTTGAAATTATGCTAAAAAAACCTTCGGAGATTTTAAAGGAATATAAAAGCGGTTATGATTTTAAAGCATCACTTGGAAGCAAGGGTATGTTTGAGCAAAATAAAATCAATGAGCGTTTTTTCATAGGCGACCAATGGCATGGCGCCAAGTGCGGTAATGATAGACCGTTAGTTCGGCATAATGTTATAAAAAGAATCGGAAATTATAAAATATCTCAGGTTTTAAGTGCTCCGATTTCAGTTTCATATTCGGCTGAGGGTGTGCCTTCTGTTGAGCCTGAATTAAAAGGCCTTAATTTGCAAGGCAACTTAAGTATTAATGAAATAAACAATGTTTTAGAAGCTTTCTCAAATTATAGAAAGGTAACTGCCGAGAGGTTAAAGTTTTCCGACCTCACTGAAAGGGTGCTTAGAAATTCTTATATTTCGGGAAGCTCGGTGCTCTATACATATTGGAATCCAAATGTTATAACCGGTCTTTATGCTGATAGCTCTCAAAAGGTTGGCATTAACGGAGATATATGCTGTGAGGTTCTTGATATAGAGGATATTGTTTTTGGCGACCCTTATTGCGAGAACATTCAAAATCAGCCTTATATTATCATTTCCAGTCGAAAGCCAACCGAAGAGGTAATCAGCGAGGCAAGGCTTAACGGAAGGGATATTGAAACCCTTAAAATCATTTCCGAATCTTCAGAAAACGGCAAAACAACCCTTTATACCAAGCTCTATAAGGAATATACAAAGGGCGATGGTTATACAATTAAATGTATAAAGGTAACCGATAAATGTGTTGTTAGGGAAGAGTTTGATACAAGGCTTCGCCTATATCCGTTGGCAATTTTTCATTGGGAAAGAAAAAATAACTCGGCATACGGCGAAAGCGAAATAACATATTTAATCCCTAATCAAATTGCTATTAATAGAATGATAACTGCAAATGTTTGGTCGACTATGACAACGGGTATGCCGATAATGGTTGTAAATGGTGATACCGTTACTCAAAGAATAACTAATGACCCAGGTCAAATAGTTAAAATTTACGGTAGTAACGAGGATGTTGCAGGAGCGGTTAAATATATTTCTCCGCCTTCTTTTACTAAGGATTTTGACGCAAGCATTACTTCACTAATTGAAAACACTCTTACCCAAAGCGGAGCTAATGAGGTAGCGTTGGGTGATTCAAGAGCAGATAACGCAACGGCTCTTCTTGCAATGCGAGATGCCTCTTTAATGCCCCTTCAAATTATTAAAAACCGATTCTATAGCTTTGTTGAGGATGTTGCTCGAATTTGGGCGGATTTTTGGGTTGTTTATTATGGCAAGAGAAACATCAAACTCAAGGATAAGGATGGCAGCCGATATATTGAGTTTGATGGAAATAGATATAAAAACCTTATTCTTAATGCAACCGTTGATATAAGCCCGGCATCTTCTTATACCGAAAGGGAGCGGGCAGATATGCTAATACTTTTATATGAAAAGGGTGCTGTTAGCAAAGAAGAGTTGCTAAGACGTTTGCCCGAGGGCTTAGTTCCTGATGTTGCAACCCTTATAAAAGAGAAAGACTTGGAGGAAGCATAGATGAGCGGATATGATATTTATAAAAAGGCTCTTTTAAGATTGGGTTATAACTCATCAGGGATTAATGATAATAAAATCTCTATGGCAAAAGAGCTTATAAATCAAGTTCTAAACGATTTAAAGCTTGAGGAGATAAATGAGATGTCTTCAAAGATAAAAGCTTCTAAGAGCCATTTAGAAGCCGTTTGTTGCGGTCTTGCGATGCTCTTGTCATTGAGTGAGGGGGATTCGGCGAAAAATCAGCTTTTTTGCGACCTTTATAATGCCAAAAGAGCCGCAATATTATCCGAGATTTCTTTAATTGAGGATAAACTACCAATTGCAGGGAGCGGGGATGAATAATGAAATTTCCTGCTTTAAAGAAAGAAAAACAAAAGGTTTATAAATTACCGAAATTTATTGGTGGTATTAATAAAACTGCTTCAATGGAAGATATTTCTGATAATGAGCTAGCCGAAGCTTTGAATGTTTGGAATGTTAATGGAACGCTAACAACCAGGCCCGGTTTATATAGTGAACTCAACAATATTTTAAATGATAATTCCATGAAATATTTGAACGAAAAATCCTACTTTGTAACCGAAACAAAATATATTTACGAGGGGCAATCCTATAATATTGCATATTGTATAGGTTATGAGGACTCGGTTGTTTTTGTATTTGTATTCTTGGTAAATGGTGAGAGGGTTGTGAAAAATATTGGGCGAATAGAGTTTTTCAGAACTTCCAGTGATACCTTTTTTGTTCCTAAGAAGATACTCTTTTTTACCGCTGAAAAGAAAATGGGCGGAGGCATTTATGCTCTGATACATAAGGAAAATATCTCAGGCAACGGACAAGAGGGTATTATTTACGAGGTTAACGCCAATCTTGATGGTTGGGTTCATAATTATAGTTTTTATATTCCAACCATTTTGATAAACGGCAGGGGAAATGCATATGAAACTGCCAAAAAAGAGGCTCTTGTTGAATTGAAATCGCCAAAAAATATTGAAGCTCAAAATATTTTAAGCTCGGGATTTTATGCATATTATACTTCGGATGGTTATTCTTCAAATTTCCGATTGCCTTTTTCTCAAATTGCAAACGGAACTATAATGGTTAGAGTTTATAACAGTCTTGAAAGCTATACTCAATGGACTATGTATCAAAATGAAAATTCAGCAACTCAAAGCTTTATGGGAAAAAATATAACCATTAGCGCCGATAGGGAAAAGGGAGTTATCTATTTTTCAGAAGGCGGCAGTGAATATAAAGTTCCGAGATTTGATATATATAGCGAAAATAATATAAGAATATTTGCAAACAAGGAGATAGAAGAGGGCTTTTTAAATCTTTCTTCTTGTAAATATTCTGCCGAATTAGGTTCAAGGATATTATTTTCGGGTGGAAAAAATAAGGGGAGAATTTATAGCTGTCATCGAGAAAATCCGTTATATTTTCCATTGAATTTTGAAAACGAAATCGGTTCTTCAAATGATGATGTAACTGCTTTGAAAACGGTTAAAAACAAGCTATTTATCTTTAAGGAAAATGAAATTTATACCCTCAAAATCAAAAAAGGCAAAACTGTTAGTGATACTGCTTTGCTTGCAGGCGAGGATGAAATTTTTTTCAATAAGGATGAATTTGAAGTTGAATGTATTTCCAACACCTTTGGAACATTGAATCAAAACTCGGTTATGGTTTGCAATGATGTTCCAATTTGGCTTAGCTCTGGTGGTTTTATTATGGGATATAAAAATTCAGTCTTTAGGTTAACCGAAAAAATCGAGGCTTTACCTTTGGAAAATATTTTGACTTCAGTTGGCGGTAGGATTGGAAATTTTTATATTTTATGTTTTGGTCAAAAGGTTATTCTTGTAAATTATGAAAACTATTCGGTCTATTTATGGGAATTTCCAAAAGAGGTTGAAATCATTGGCGTAATAACCGGAAACAAAACCGCTTTTGTTATGTATAATAATCAAAATGATATTTGCTTTATAGCATCTCTTTCGGGTAATGAGGATATAATTATTTCCTCGGCTTTATCAAGCTTTATAACTCTTCCTTTTGATATAGAAAGCCTTATAAAAACTAAAAATTATTTTCTTTCCAGCCTTGAAAGCAAATTGCATATAAATAAGGTTTGTTTAAGACTTAAGGCCTTTGGCGATAGTGATGTAATTCTTAACTGCAATGATGGTATTTGCGGAGAATACCATTTTGAAGAAAGCGATTTTTCTATGAAATCAGGGGACTATATAAAGGTTATTCCGAGCCTTCCGTCAGTTAATAGTGTTGGGATAACTATAAGTTCAAGAAAAAGAATTTGCCTGGAATCCGGGGAAATCTATTTTAATAACTAAAGAGGTATTTATGGATAGCACGATAATTGTTGCCGCAATTTCATTCTTCGGCACGCTTATCGGGACAGCAGGCGGGATTATTGCTTCGGGTAAGCTCACCGAATACCGATTAGAACAGCTTGAAAAAAAGGTGGATATTCAAAGCAAAACCGCCTCGCGAATACCGGTAATAGAAGAAAAAATAAGTAATATGAGCCGAAGAATACAAAATTTAGAAACCGAAAGGGCAGTTGATTTTGGATATTTTGATGGCTCATAAAACAAAACAACCGCAATCTTACGATTGCGGTTGTTCTATAGTATAATAAAAAGCAGGCCGGCTCCGCGCACCAGTAACTCGGAACTGTGTTAACGCGCTCGTAAAACCTGCCCCTTGCGGTTCACTGGCTAAGCATTGCTCTGAACCGAATCCAGTGATGAGTATACTATACTACAAATTTACAATAAATTCAATATGAAAAGAGAACACTCCTTGAAGGATAAAACCTTCAAGGAGTCCTTGGCGGAGACGGCGAGATTCGAACTCGCGGGGGATTGCTCCCT
>CAJGDQ010000082.1 GCA_904502215.1 Clostridiaceae bacterium | reverse complement strand
CAAAAAATCTCGGTCGTCGGAACGAGTTTTTTTTATCCATTGCGAAAGCAATGGTATATCATCACGCGTTAGCGTGAATATCATCAAAGGCGGCTCGCCGCCTTTGTATCTCATCACACCATTAGGTGTGCATAAAAAATCTTTCGCAATGATGATATACAACTTCTTACGAAGTTGATGATATGCAATTCCTTTGGGAATTGATGATATACAACGGCAAGCCGTTGATTTTATTTGAGTTTTATAGTATAATTGGCACAAAGGAAGTGGGATTATGTCCAAGAATTATTTGCTTATATATTCTGAACAATTAGCAACGGATATAGAATTGCTGTGCAAAAATATTAAAGCACCATCGAACACATTGTTTCAAATCCGTAAAAGTTCAAGTAGTGTTTACGCAAATATTCGTGAGGCAAATTACGGCCAGAGTAGAGCTGATATGCTTTCTAAATTTGAAATTGCACTAAAAGAATGTAGTGAAACAGAAGGTTGGTTACAACTTTTATTTAATACAGATGATATTGATGAAGATACATATAAAAAACAAAGAAATCTTTGTGGACGTATTAGAAGGATTTTAATTTCAAGTTGTAAAACTTTAAAGGAAAAGGTATAATATACTGACTAAATTAAAACCGAGTTGTAATTTACAACTCGGTTTTATATATTTTCATCATCTATATACTGCATAATGTCTTCAACATTACATTTTAAAATTCTACAAAACATTTCTATTGTATGAGTGCTTACGCTTTCATTTCTCTTAAGTCTGGTAATTTGTGCAGGACTAATATTATGATTTTTAATAAGTGCGTACTGTGTAACACCTTTTTTCTTCATGGTCTGCCATAATTTATCATAGGAAATCATATTTTTCTCAATCCTCCTATTGACATAATAACCGAATTTGGTATATAATTATATTAACCAATATCGGTTAATATAATTATTATAGGAGGTGTTTTTATGAAAAGGATATTTTGTATGTTACTTGCTGGCATTATCTTTTGTGCTGTTTTTTGTGGTTGTGGTAGTGATACTTACAGCAACGCTGATAATGATTATAGTTATAACAATGATGATAATGATTATAGTTATAACAATTATGATAATGATTATGATTATGATAAAGGATATGGTTACACTGCGCCAGAGCCAGGAGAGTCGTTTAGTGATTATGTAAAAAGGCAAGACCCCGATTTATATAATGATATGCAGGACAGATGGGATAGTTTAAGTTAAAAATTTTTGGTTTTCAGGCATATATAATTGTGTCACTAAGTTCAAACTACCCAAAAATCCCGATAGAGCTTTTGCTCTATCGGGATTTTTCTTTTGCATAATTTCCCTTTTTCGACAAAACTTGCTTTTATATTTGCTGTATGGTATACTTTCTTTAGAGTAAATTTTAAGGGGTTTGTTATGAAAGAGTTTTTAAAATATTTCTTCGGCAAGGGCGAGGAAATAGAGTTTACTAATTTTTCCTTAGCGCATTTCCTTCCCATAATTCTTATGATTGCGGTTATTATTTGCTTTAAGGTGTTTTCAAGTAAAATTGCAAACTGCAAAAACGAAGCGGCTTTTCGTTATTTTATTGCGTTTGCTTTAATTTTTTCCGAAATGTCATATTATTGGCGGTTAATTGCGCTTCCTTCCTTAGGGCCAAATCCTGTTGACCATCTTCCCATAACCGTTTGCGGTTGGGCGGTTGTTTTTTGCAGTTATATGATTGTTGGAAAAAATCAAACCTTGTTCGATATTTCATACTTCTGGCTTCTTTCGGGAACGGTTTTCGCCTTGTTAACCCCAACCGTTATTTCCTATACCGGTATAACCCGTTTCCGTTATTATCAGTTTTGGCTTGAGCATACCTTGGGTTACATAGCAATTTTCTATATGATTTTCATTCATAAAATGCGTCCAACAATTAAATCGGCGGTTAAATCATATATCGCATTGGCAATCCTTGCGGTTATCGCTTATTTCTCAAATCAAATGATAGGGCCGGGGGCCAATTATCTCTTTATGGCAAGACCTGAGGATACTCCCTCAATTCTTGATATATTGCCCCCGAACTTTACTTTAAGAATTGTTATTATGGCGGCTGCAATAACCTTTATGTTCTTTATTTCCTATTTGCCTTGGCTTATAAAGGATATAAAGGCAAAGAAAAAAGAGGATATAGAAGAAAAAGAAGTAGTTACAGTATAAAAAAATCCCTACCTTTCGGTAGGGATTTAATTTTTGTTTTCGGGTCCCGCACTGCCGTAATGTGCTTAAAATAACCTGACTTTTTGTCAGGTGGGTGCCGGCCGCTTGGTTTCGAGCTCCCTTCTTCCGAACTCGGCACAGCCGCGGGAGGTCTGCATACCCGCCAAACGAGCTTTGGCCCCAAAATAAAGGTTGTAGGGTTATATAAGTCACGGTCCGCGAACAGCGCAGGACAAATTTTAATTATTTATTGTCAATCTCAAAGAAATCTTCAAGGCGGTCAACAAAAGCATCGGCAACGGTTTCATACTCATCATCATCTTCGATTTCATAATAATACTCATCGCCATCCTCTTCGCCAACCTTAACAATAACGAGCTCACCGTTATCATCAAGCATTTGCTTGGGGTCCTCAAAGGTTGGAAGAAGTGCTAAATATCTTCCCATATCGGTCTCAATTGCATCAAGAACCTCAAAGGTATATTCCTTGCCGTCATCATCAGCTAAAGTGATGAGGTCGGGATTATAATCGTTAATTTGTTCGCTCATAATAAAATCTCCTTTAATATTATTTCTTAACTTAATTGTAATATGAAAAGACTTTTAAGTCAATTACAAATTATATTATTTGATTATTTTCTTTGTAAAAATGTTACTAAAAAAACCGATAGATTTTGTTTATTTGTTAAAATATACAAAAGTTATCAACTTTTGCTTGACAAACTGTGCAAAACCGCTTATAATGAAGACAGAAAAAGGAAGGAGGACTCATAAAATGAGAATAGATACTCCACCAAACCTTAGTGAAAAATAAAAGAAAGCGGTGATTCCGATGAAGTAAGATGGGGCAATCCAAAATAAAATATAAGGTGAGTCCGATGAACAGTTAAGTTTGATTTTAAACTGATAGTAAAAATTCCCTACGGGGATTTATATAACCCAAAGCGGTGATGAATATGAAAGTGAGAAAATTATTTATCAAATAAACTGATAAGGGTGATTCCAATGTATTGGTCTAAGGAAACTCGTTTTTATTAAAGCTTTAAAAGGTGCGTATTAAATATATTATTGCTGTTTAAATACTTCTAAATTCAGCAAAAATTTTATAAATATCAATTTAACCGCGGTAGCGGAAGAAAGTGTGTAAATAAAAATTGAGTGAAGAAAGTAAAGTGGAATAGTGGCGGTTGTGAAATTAAATTTTGCAACCGCTTTTTTTATGCAAAAAGACTTGATTTCTCTTATGAATGAGCGTATAATATAGCGGTTGTTGATTTATTATTTTAAAGAAGGTAATATAATGCAAATTTTATTAAGTTTATCAATCGCCATTTTTGCGGGACTTATGCTTTCTCGTTTGGCTAAAAAGGTTAAGCTTCCTGCAGTTACTGCATATCTCGTTGCAGGAATTTTGGTTGGCCCTTATTTGCTTGGCGCTTTTGGAATTAAAGGGTTTGGCTTTATAGACCACGCCGATATTAAGTCTTATGCTACTTTATCGGATGTTGCTCTTGGTTTTATCGCATTTTCTATTGGTAACGAGTTCAGACTTTCTCAGCTTAAGAAAATAGGTAAGCAGGCAAACGTTATCGGAATTTTCCAAGCAGTTGTGGCAACACTTCTTGTTGATGCCGCCTTAATCGGAGTTCATTTTATAATCCCCGATATTTTGCCGCTCCCTTCAGCAATAATACTTGGCGCTGTTGCATCGGCAACTGCTCCTGCTGCAACCTTAATGGTTGTTCGCCAGTATAAAGCAAAGGGTCCAGTAACCGATATTTTGTTACCTATCGTTGCTATTGATGATGCGGTTGGTCTTATTTTGTTTGCGGTTTCCTTTGGAATTGCAAAGGCTATGAATTCAGGCAGTGTTGATATATTATCGGTTGTTTTGGAGCCTGTTTTAGAGGTTGTTTTATCCCTTGCTTTAGGTCTTGTTATGGGGGTTTTATTCAGCTTCTTTGAAAGATTTTTCCATTCCCGTTCAAAGCGACTTTCGATGTCGGTAACCTTTGTGCTTCTAACCGTTGCTCTTTCTATGGTTAAGTTTACGATAGGCGGAGTTCATATCGCTTTTTCTTCACTTCTTGTTTGCATGATGCTTGGAACGGTATTTTGCAATATATGCGATTTTTCAGAAGAACTTATGGACAGAATAGACCGTTGGACAGCGCCCTTATTCATCCTTTTCTTCGTTATAAGCGGTGCCGAGCTTGAGCTCTCAATATTCAAGGAATTGCCCATTGTTTTAATTGGTCTTGTATACATAGTTGTTCGCTCGCTTGGTAAATATGCAGGTGCATTCGTTTCTTCAAAGGCCACTCATTGCGATAAAAATATCGTTAAATATCTAGGTATCACCCTTTTGCCTCAGGCGGGCGTTGCGCTCGGTATGGCAATTAAGGCTGAAGAGCTTGGCGAAATAGGAAAAATAGTTGCAAATATTACCTTGTTCTCGGTGCTGATTTATGAGCTTGTAGGTCCTTATCTTACTAAGATAGCCCTTACAAAGGCAGGAGAAATTAAACCTGAAGGTGCTGTTAGCGCAAGAAAGAAATAAATTATAAAGCAAAACCCCGACAATTTGTCGGGGTTTATTTTTTTATTTTATTGTGCCTGTTGCGTTCTTTTGGATAACATCGTGAGCGCCGCCCTCGATGATACTTGTTGAAGAAACAAGGGTGAGCTTTGCTTTCTGCTGAAGCTCAGGAATAGTGAGCGCACCGCAGTTGCACATAGTTGATTTAACCTTGCTGAGAGAAAGGTTAACGTTATCTTTAAGAGTTCCGGCATAGGGAACATAGGAATCAACGCCCTCCTCGAAGGATAATTTCTTATCGCCGCCGAGGTCATATCTCTGCCAGTTGCGAGCACGGTTTGAACCCTCGCCCCAATACTCTTT
>CAJGDQ010000081.1 GCA_904502215.1 Clostridiaceae bacterium | reverse complement strand
TACTTCCAGTATGACTCTAAGAAAACAGGCGGTATCACTGTTTCGCACTTGCGTTTTGGTGACAAGCCCATTAAGAGTCCTTACTATATTAATAAGGCTGACTTCGTTGCCTGCCATAACCCCTCTTATGTTATTAAGGGTTACAAGATGGTTAACGATGTTAAACCCGGCGGTGTATTCCTTATCAACTGCCAGTGGACTCCTGAGGAGTTAGACCATCATATGCCTGCTGAGGCTAAGCGTTATATTGCTAAGAACAACGTTCAGCTTTATACCGTTAACGCTATTGACTTGGCTGCTGAAATTGGTCTTGGCAAGCGCACCAACACCGTTCTTCAGTCTGCTTTCTTCTCACTTTCCAAGGTTCTTCCTGCTGAGGAAGCTATCGGCTATATGAAGGAAAAAGCTCAGAAGTTCATGAAGAAGGGTAAAGAAATCGTTGAAATGAACGAGAAGGCTATCGATGCCGGCGCAACTGCTTATGTTAAGATTGATGTTCCTAGCTCCTGGGCTGATGCTACTGACGCCGCTGTTGCTGACAAAGCTGAGTCTGCTGACAAGCTCATCAAGATGGTTGACGGCATTATGAAGCCTGTTGCTCTTATGGACGGTGACTCTCTCCCCGTTTCTGCATTTATGGACCATGCTGACGGCTCATTCGAGCACGGCGCATCGGCTCACGAGAAGCGTGGCGTTGCTGTTATGGTTCCTGAGTGGAACAACGAAACCTGTATTGGTTGTAACAAGTGCGCATTCGTTTGCCCACATGCTACTATCCGTCCCTTCGCTTTATCTGCTGAGGAGAAGGCTGCTGCTCCTGCAAACATTAAGATTGCTGAGAAAGAAAAGCTCGTTACCAATAAGGGTTACTCTTATGTTATGACCGTATCTCCCCTTGACTGTATGGGATGCGGCGTATGTATCGGTCAGTGTCCTACCAACTCTCTCAAGATGGTTCCTCAGGAATCTCAGCTTGAAGAGCAGAAGGTATTTGATTACTGCGTTGCTAACGTTACCGAGAAAGAAGGCGTTGCTACTGATGCTAACGTTATTTCTTCTCAGTTCAAGAAGCCCCTTCTCGAGTTCTCAGGCTCATGCGCAGGCTGTGCTGAAACCGCTTACGCTCGCCTCGTTACTCAGTTGTTCGGCGATAGAATGTATATCTCCAACGCAACAGGTTGTTCGTCCATTTGGGGCGGCCCCGCTGCAACTTCACCTTACACTGTTAACTTCGAAGGCCAGGGTCCTGCTTGGGCTAACTCACTCTTTGAGGATAACGCTGAGCATGGTTATGGTATGTATCTTGGTCAGAAGGCTATCAGAGACCGCCTTATTGCTAAGGTTGAGATGATTGCTGAGTCTGATAAGTGCTCTGCTGAGGCTAAGGCTGCTGCTGAGGAATACCTTGCAACCCTTAACGATGGCGTTAAGAACTCTAAGGCTTCTAAGGCTTTAGTTGCTGCTCTTAAGGCTCAGGATGCTACTTGCGAGCTTTGCGAGGATGTTATCGCTAACAGCGAATACTTAGGCAAGAAATCCGTTTGGATTTTCGGTGGAGACGGTTGGGCTTACGATATCGGCTTCGGCGGTGTTGACCACGTTCTCGCTACCGGTGACAATGTAAACATTATGGTATTCGATACCGAGGTTTACTCTAACACAGGCGGTCAGGCTTCTAAGGCTTCTAACATTGGTCAGGTTGCTCAGTTTGCTGCTGCAGGTAAAGCAATCAACAAGAAGAGCCTTGCTGAAATCGCTATGTCTTATGGCTATGTATATGTTGCTCAAATCGCTATGGGCGCTGATATGAACCAGACACTTAAGGCTATCAAGGAAGCTGAAGCTTATGACGGTCCTTCAATCGTTATCTGCTATGCTCCTTGCGAGATGCACTCTATTAAGGGTGGTATGGTTAACTGCCAGAACGAAATGAAGAAGGCTGTTGCCTGCGGTTATTGGGATATGTTCCGTTATAACCCTGCTCTCAAAGCAGAAGGCAAGAACCCCTTCAGTCTTGACAGCAAGCCTGCAACCGAGGATTACAAAGAGTTTATCCTTAACGAAGCTCGTTATTCTTCTCTCACCCGCTCCTTCCCCGAGCGTGCTGAAGAGCTCTTCGAGCAGGCAGCTGAAGCTGCTAAGGCTCGCCGTGCTCACCTCGAGAAGCTTGTTGAGCTTTACGGTAAACAGTAATATCTATAAAAGGTGTGTTCTTCGGAACACACCTTTTTTTAATTTTCCACTTGCAAAAAAAAGAAATATGTGGTATTATTTTTTTAGTTTAAGGGAGTAGCTGGCGATTTCGTTGCAATTAGCGTCAAAACGGTTTTAAAACCCGCTTTTGCATTAAATGGCAAGACTTTTACTGTGTTGCACAGTAGAGGTCTTTTTTTATTCCCTTTTATTAATGAAAACGAAAGGTTGTTAAAAATGGATTTTATTGAGTTTCTCTATGAAAATGTAGTCAACAATTTCTCCTGGCAAATGCTCGTTATGTGGGCAATAGGCGGAATCCTTATCTACCTTGCTATTAAAAAGGATATGGAGCCCACCCTTCTCTTGCCAATTGGTTTTGGTGCGATTTTAGTTAACCTACCGGGCGTTATGCAAAAGGTTGTTGATGAGGCAGGCAAACCTATTCTCGATGCTTTTGGCAATGAACAATATAGTGCAGGTCCTCTGACAACACTTTTTGAAGCAGGTATTGCTAATGAGTTGTTCCCGCTTATCCTCTTCATTGGTATCGGTGCTATGATTGACTTTGGTCCCCTTCTCTCTAACCCCAAGCTTATGATTTTCGGAGCCGCCGCTCAGTTTGGTATCTTCTTCACCTTCTGCATGGCATCTATGTTCTTCGATATAAAGGACGCAGCTTCTATCGGTATTATCGGCGCAGCTGATGGTCCTACCTCTATCGTTGTTGCTCAAAAGCTTAATTCTCAGTATGTTGGCGCTATAATGGTTGCGGCCTATTCCTATATGGCATTAGTTCCCATCATTCAGCCCCCTGTTATCAAGCTTTTAACCTCTAAGAAAGAGCGTCTTATCCGTATGCCATATACCGCCAAGAGCGTTTCTAAGATGACCAAGATTTTATTCCCAATTATCATTACCGCTATTGCAGGACTTGTTGCTCCCGAATCGGTATATCTTGTTGGTTTCTTAATGTTTGGTAACTTAATCCGTGAATGCGGAGTTTTAAATTCCCTTTCAGATACCGCACAAAATGTTCTTGCAAATCTTATCACCATTTTCCTTGGTATAACAATCGCTTCCAAGATGTTCTATGCTCAGTTCTTGAAGCCTGAAACCCTTATGATTTTAGGACTTGGACTTATCGCATTTATATTCGATACCGCAGGCGGTGTTATCTTTGCAAAGCTTCTTAACATATTCCTTCCTAAAGATAAGAAAATCAATCCTATGATTGGCGCTGCAGGAATTTCGGCATTCCCGATGTCAGGCAGAATTGTTCATAAGATGGGACTTAAAGAGGACCCTCAAAACTTCTTGCTTATGCACTCTATGGGTGTTAATGTTTCGGGTCAAATCGCTTCGGTTATCGCAGGCGGTTTAATTCTTAAATTCTTCGGTTAATTGGGAGGTAAATAATATGAATTTCCAAAACTTTATTGCAAATCTTCCATATATGGGTAAAGGTATGGTTGGTATCCTTATTGTTATGGGCGCAATCATTCTCACAACTATTCTCCTTAATAAAATTTTTTCTGAGAAAAAATAAATATTTACTAAATTAAGGAAATATTATATAATAGGCTTGTAGAGTTTTCTGCAAGCCTATTTTTTAGGAGAAATTTTATGGAACTTAATTCAAAAAACATTAAAAAAATAATCCTTATTATTCTTTGCGGTGCGCTGATTTTCACCATTCTTCAAAACCTTACCGGTTTTTTTGGAATTTTAGGAAATGTTTTTTCGGTTTTCTCGCCGATTATCACCGCACTTTGTATTGCATTTGTGCTTAATGTTTTACTTAGCGGTCTTGAAAATAAGGTGTTTTTCTTTTTGGATAAATCTAAAAAGAAATTCTTAAGAAAACTAAAAAGGCCAATATGTTTAATTCTAACCTATCTGATAGCTTTAGGTATAGTTAGTCTTCTTATTTGGGTTATTATTCCTGATATTATTGAAACCATAACCTATCTTGCCGAAAAGCTTCCCTCTTTTGTTGTTACTGCAAGAGATTGGGCTGAAAGCCTTTTGCAAAAATTCAACCTTGCCGAAAAGGGTCTGCCGGATATTAAGATAGACTGGTCGGCGCTTGCAAAAACTGCAACCGATTGGCTTTCGGGCTATTCAGGCAAAATCGTTGGCGATGCTGTTGGGATTACAACCTCAGTTTTCTCAGGCCTTTTTGATACCGTTTTCAGCATTGTTATATCGGTTTATATTTTGGCTCAAAAAGAAAGAATCGGACGTTTTGTTAAACGCCTGATAAACGCCTTTGTTCCCGAAAAGATAACCCAAGTTATTTACCATATTTCCTTTAAAACTTATGAGTGTTTCTCTCGTTTTATCGGCGGTCAGTTGATTGAATCCTTAATACTTGGTGTTCTTTGCTATATTGGAATGCTCATTTTCGGTATGCCAAACGCCCTGGTTATATCTGTGCTTATTTGTGTTACTTCTTTGGTGCCCATTGTCGGCGCAACTGTTGGTGTTATAATCGGTTTCTTGCTTATAGTTATTTCAAATCCGATAAAGGCATTGTTCTTCGTTTTGTTTGTTCTTATTCTCCAACAGATAGAAGGCAATCTTATATATCCAAAGGTTGTGGGCAAAGCCGTGGGACTTCCGGGTGTTATCGTTGTTAGTGCGGTTTTAGTTGGAGGAAATATCGGCGGAGTTTTAGGTGCACTTCTCGGAGTTCCAACAAGTGCAGTTATTTTTATCCTATTAAAAGAAGCAATCACAATAAAACAAAAGAAAAAAATCGAGGAGTAATCCTCGATTTTTTATATTATTATAAGCTCTTTGGGGCTTTTGGTTAAATTTTCGAAACCATCTTCGGTTATCAGCACCAAATCCTCAATTCTAACGCCGAACTCATTTTCAAGATAAATTCCCGGCTCAACCGTCATTATCATACCACTTTCAAGCAGAGTTTCGTCCCT
>CAJGDQ010000080.1 GCA_904502215.1 Clostridiaceae bacterium | reverse complement strand
CAGTGAATCGGTAGCAGAGGAGCTTGGTGTTGACCTGCTCGGAAAAATGCCGATTGACACCTCTCTTGCAACTCTTGTTGACAATGGCGATTTCGAGCTTTTCAAGGCCGATTACCTTGAAAATGCCGCAAAGGAAATTGATAAAAAGGTTAATAAATAATTAAAAGCCAAGCTTTCGCTTGGCTTTCTTTTTTAAAACATTTCGGTTGATAGGTAGCGGTCGCCTGTATCGGGGAGTAGGACCACTATTTTTTTATCCTTATTTTCCTCAAGCATTGCGATTTTTGTTGCCGCAAAGAGAGTAGCCCCCGAGGAAATTCCAACCAGTATTCCCTCTTTTCTTGCGATTTCTCTGCCCATTCTCATGGCATCCTCATCCGAAACGGTTATAATTTCATCATAAATTTCGGTGTTTAAGGTTTTTGGAACAAAGCCTGCTCCTATGCCCTGGATTTTATGAGGGCCTTTTATACCCTTTGACAAGAAGGGAGAGCTTTCAGGCTCAACCGCAACTATTTTAATATCTTTATTTTTGCTCTTTAAAAATTCGCCAACGCCTGAAATTGTTCCGCCCGTTCCAACACCTGCAACGAAAATATCAACCTCGCCATCGGTATCGGCCCAAATTTCAGGGCCGGTTGTTTCGAAATGAGCCTTGGGATTTGCAGGGTTATAAAACTGCCCCGCAATTATACTGCCCTCTATTTCCTTTTCCAACTCCTCAGCCTTTTCAATAGCGCCTGCCATACCCTTTGAAGCATCGGTTAAAATAAGCTCTGCGCCAAAAGCGGCGATTAGCTTTTTTCTTTCTTCCGACATATTCTCAGGCATAACAATTATAAGCCTGTATCCCCTTGCCGCCGAAACCATAGCAAGACCTATCCCCGTATTTCCCGAGGTTGGCTCGATAATAACCGAGCCTTCTTTTAGTTTGCCTTGCCTTTCGGCCTCATTAAGCATAGAAAGGGCAACTCTATCCTTAGAAGAGCCTGCTATATTAAAGCTTTCAAGCTTTGCAATTATTTGAGCCTTAGATGAAAAGGCTTTTTCTATTTTTTTAAGTCTAATGAGCGGAGTTGAGCCAACAAGCTGTTCGGCTGAACTGAAAATCTTAGCCATATTCATTCCTCCTCTTTTAAACCCATTTTAATAAGAAATAAAAGGAATGTCAATCCAAAACTATTTCCATATCAAATATTTTAAGCTTTCCATCCTCTATTTCAATGGCGCTTCGGTATTCCCCAAACCCTACAAGGCGGATATTTTCATAAGCCTTTGCTATTCCGATAAATCCGAATAAAAGGCAAAAAATAACCACCGAGGAAATATATAAAGTTTTAAAATAAAGTTTCATCTTCATCCTTCTGTATTAAGTAAACTAGCCAAGGCTTCCCCAACCATCTCGGCCGAATAAACCGCCTCCTCAAGAGAGTTTGCATCGGTGCCGAATTCTATTAAAAGGGAGCCCTTTGTTAAGCTTTGATTATAATTTTTTGAAACAAGACTTAAGGGACGGGCGAGTGTTGGATATTTAACCTCTAAAACCTGTTGAAGCTTTAGGGCTAATTTTAAATTTTCCTGCCAATTAGGATAGTTTGTAACCGAGCCCGATTGAGAGCCCATAACGAGCATAACCTGAGCCGCTTTTTTGCCCTTTATTTTGGTTGCAAGCTTAATCTTATCGCTTTCCCCCGAGGATACGGCATCTCTATGCAAATCGAGAACAATTTTTATGCTAGGATACTGCTTTAAATATGAAGAAACAGTCTTGGCAGAACGAGTGTAGCTGCCTGTATACTGAGGGTAATCGTGTTGGGTTTTATCGTGGAGAGTTTTAATGCCCGCAGCATTTAATTTCTCGGCAACAGTTTCCCCTATTTTAACCATATTTTTCGAGTTATCCCTGTCCCTTGATTTGAAATTTTCGGTATAAACATCGGTATCCTTATCCATAAAGGTTTCGGTTGTGTGGGTATGCATTATAAGCACCTGAGGCTCATCATTTTTCTTAATTTTAAAGGATAAAGATGCCTCTAATAACTGTTTTATGTTAACCGAAAGTCCCGAAGAATTTTTAACATAAACATTGTTATAGCTTAACTTTGCAGTATAGGGAGAGATATATTTTTCTATTATTTTTCCCTTAACCGCCCCTGCCGAAACGGACACAGAAGAGGTGCTTTCGGCGGGTTTTTCTTCCTGTTTTTCAGGGGTTGAAACCACCTCTTCAACTTCCTCTTCTTCTATAAAAATTTCCTTTTCTTCGGCCTCTTTTAAGGGTGTTTTTTGGGCCGAAAAAATATCGGCGGCGTTATATAAAAATATTGAAAAACAAGCAATGCAAACCACAAAAAATCTAATAATACCGCCTATTCGCATAGTTTCATCTCCTCAAATAAATCTATGCTTTTTTTAACCTTTTTATACCAACGCCAAAACTATTTCTCTATCGGTTTCTTTCTGCAAAAAAATGTTAATTGCACGAGATAAAATCTCACTCATTTTTTCGGTTAAAATATCGGCGTCCTTTGGAGTTAAAACCATATCATAATTTTTATTTGTTATCGTTTTAGCATCAACAACCGTTGGCACTCCAACCGCTATAACAGGAACACCGAAAACTTTCTCACTTATTTCCTTTCGGCTGTTTTTAACTCCCGAGCCGGGACTTATCCCATTATTGCTTATTTGAATGCAGTTATATAACCTCGAAATACTGCCGCTTGCCAGAGCATCTATCACAAGCATTGCCTCGGGGTTTGTTTTTTCCTTAATCCCTTTCAAAATTTCGGCAGTTTCTATTCCTGTTTTGCCAAGCACTCCCGGGCTTATAACCGAAACGCTTTTTAAACTCTCAAGCCCGTTTTCCTTTGCAAACTGCCCCATTATATGCCTTGTTGCTAAAATTCTATTAGCCGTTAAGGGTCCTATCGCATCGGCGGTTATATCGGTATTTCCAAGGCCCGAAATCAAAAAGCTTTCGTGTCTTTTAGCAAAAACGAACTCGAGTGCGTTTATAATTTCTTCTTGCAATTCATCATAATCGGTTATATGAAAAAGGGATGAAAATTCTATCGTTACATACCTTTCTTTTTCCCTTTTATGCCTTGTTATAACCATATTTTCTCTTGTTATTTTTTCCTCTTCGAAATTTTCATTAATTTCCTTTTTTTCTATTGCAAGGTCGGTTCGCAGAGCCATTTTTATCACCCTTTTTTAGAATTGTGAAAGATTTTAAAATTTATGCAACTTTTTGCATTAAAAAAGTTGAAAAATTTATATATATATGGTATACTAACTTAGATTATATTAAATATTATAATATATATATAAAGGATGGTTAAAAAAATGGCTATAAATTCTTTAGAAGATATATGGTCTGCAATATGCGAAGAATGCAAACAGGAGATAACCGAATCGGCTTTCAATTGCTTTTTAAGTCCCTTATCTCCCCTTTCTCTTGACGGTCAGCTGGTTTTAACCGTTGAAAACGAATGGCTTAGAGGAATAATTGAACAAAATTATCTTCGCTTAATAGAAATGAAAACCAAAAAGATTATGGGAATTGATGTTCCTGTTAAAATTATCTATGATGATAACGAAGAGAAAATAAGAAACGCCGAGGAGCATAGCGCAGGTCTTTCATTTGAAGATTTTTTCACCTTTGATAACTTCATAGTAGGCTCAACCAACCGTTTTGCTCATGCTGCTTCTTTGGCCGTTGCCGATAACTCGAATATCGTTTATAACCCCCTTGTTATTTACGGCCCATCGGGTGTTGGCAAAACCCACCTTATGCTTGCAATCAAGAACAACATAAGAAAGCGTTTTCCTTATAAGAAGATTGAGTATATCAGAAGTGAAGAGTTCACCAACCAACTGATAACGGCTCTTCAAGAGGGTAAGCTCGGTCTTGGAACGGTTGATGATTTTAGAAACAAATATCGAAACGTTGATGTTCTTCTCATTGATGATATTCACTTTATCGCAGGAAAAGAGCAAACTCAGGAAGAATTTTTTAACACCTTTAATACCCTTCAGCAAAACAACAAGCAAATTGTTGTTACCCTTGATAGACCGCCTAAAGAGGTTAAAACTCTTGATGCCCGTATTCGTTCCCGCCTTGAAAGCGGACTTTTTGCCGATATAACCCCACCCGATTTTGAAACAAGGGTTGGAATTATTATTAAAAAGGCTGAGCAAGAGGGATTTACCTTAAATGAAAACTTGGTTTATTATATTGCCGAGCATATCAAGGTTAATACAAGACAGCTTGAGGGTGTTGTTAAAAAGCTTCACGCAATGATTTCTATACATAACCGTGTTCCTAACCTTTCTTTAGTTCAGGACGTTGTTAGAGACGTTATAAACGATACTCAGCCCGAGCCTATAAAGGTTGAAAAGATTATTGCAGAAGTTGCTAAAACCTATAACATTTCCGAGGCCGATATTCTTTCAAACCGCAGAACCTCGGCTTTGGTGTTAGCGAGACAGGTTGCTATGTATATCGCAAGAGAAACAACCGACCTTTCATTTAAAGCTATCGGCGAAAGCTTTGGAAAGGACCACACAACAGTTCTTCATAACGTTAACAAGATTGAAGAATTTTTGAGGGACAAGCCATATCAAAAAGAATTGGTTGATGACCTTATTAAAAACCTCGTTAGCCATAACGAAAACAACTATTAATTATCCACTATTTCCACTTTAATTAACCTATAAGTTGTTAAATCTTAGTGTTGATAACTTTTTTTGAGATTTTTATAAACTTTTAATAAAGATATTTATTAACACAAAAAATCCTTTAATAATCAAATCTTAGAATAGTTTTCCACACAATTAACACCACTTATTATTACTGTTATTTTAATTCTTTATTAAGGAGAAAAATGTTATGATTTTTTCAGTTGAAAGAGCAAGTCTTTTAGAAGCAGTTTCACGTTTGCAAAGAGCAGTTGGAACAAAAACCTCTATGCCGGTGCTCGAAGGAATTTTAATTTCAGCCGAGCAGGGCAAAATAACCCTCATTTCATATAATCTTGAAATGGGAATGAAAAAAGAAATATACGGCAAATGTGAAAAGCCGGGAGATATTGTTATAAACGCTCGCTTACTTGCTGATATTTTAAGAAGAATGAATGGAGTTCAGGTTGAAATCTCTGCTGATGACAGACTTAATTGTTCTATTAAATGCGGTGAGGCTAACTTTGATATTATGGGTATGGCTTCAACTGATTTCCCTGAGATGCCCTCGGTTG
>CAJGDQ010000079.1 GCA_904502215.1 Clostridiaceae bacterium | reverse complement strand
TTATAAAGGCGGATAGTCTTTTAAAATCCTTTAGAGCCGATGAGAGAACCGTTTTGGAACAGCTTATAGTTCGCCTTATTTATATTATTGAAAAGGGTGAGTTGGTTGATAAAGCTTGATTGCCCTGTTATTGTTGAGGGTAAATATGATAAAATAACCCTTGAAAATGTTATAGATGCGCTTATTATTCCAACAAATGGCTTTTCGGTTTTTAAGGATAGTCAGAAGCGTGATTTAATAAGGCTTTTAGCAAAGGAAAATGGCGTTATTGTTATGACCGATAGCGATAATGCGGGAAACTTAATTCGCGCTTATATCAAAAAAATCGTTGGCGATAGCAAGATAATAAATGTTTATGTGCCGTCTTTAAAGGGCAAGGAAAAACGCAAAACAAAGGCTTCAAAAGAGGGACTTTTGGGCGTTGAGGGCATGAGCCCTGAGATGATAGAGGAAGCCCTTAAAAGAAGCGGTGTTATTGGTAGGGAAGTGCCACAAAATGCACGTAAAATCACTAAAAATGATATGTATTTATTAGGTCTTTCGGGTAGAGATAACTGTGCTTTAAAAAGAAAGCAGCTTCTTAAAAAAATGGAGTTGCCCGAAAGCCTTTCTTCTTCCGCTATGATTGATATAGTTAACACACTTTATACCTATGAGGAATTTATCGGAGTGATAGAAAATGCCGAGGAAATCTAATCAAAAACTAAAGCTTATATATATTCTTGATATATTAAAGCGCTATAGCGATGAGGAAAATCCCCTTAACGCTTCGGATATATCCGAAAAACTATCCGATTTCGGCATAGAAGCCGAGAGAAAATCAATCTATGATGATATTACATATCTCGAGCAATACGGTGCTGATATAATCAAAACAACTATTCCTAAAAAAGGCTGGTTTATAGGGGATAGGGAATTTGAAGTGCCTGAGATTTATTTGCTTAGTGATGCTGTTCGCTCGGCTAAGTTTATAAGCGCTAAGAAAACAAGAGAGCTTTTGGCAAAGCTTAATTCAATGCTTAGTGAAACCCAAGAAAAGAGAAGAGCAAATGTGTTTTTCTCGGCAGGGGATAAATGCGGCAACGAGGAGATTTATTATAGCATTGATAAGATAAGCTCGGCTATTGAAAACGGCCATCAAATAAAGCTTGAATATTCTTCCAGAGTTTTTGCAAACGACCGCTCGGTTAAACGCAAAACCAAGGAAATGATTATAAATCCTTATGCTCTTACCTGGCAGGATGATTGTTATTATCTAATCGGCAACCACGCAAAATACGATAACCTTATTCATTTAAGGGTTGATAGAATTAATGATGCCGAGGAGTTAAGTGTTAAGGCTCGCCATTTTTCCGAGGTTTGCGAATATAAGGAGTTTTTCGATACAGCCGATTATACCAATAAGCTTTTTGGTATGTATACGGGGGACTCTGCTCAGGTTGAATTTTGCTGCAACCGAGAGATTTCGGAGCCTGTGCTTGATAGGTTTTCGGAGAATATATTTATAACCAATGTAACCGAGAAAACCTTTAATTTTAAGGTTAATGCTGTTTTGTCCGATGCGCTTGTTACCTGGGTTATGAACTATGGCTCAAGCTTAAAGGTTGTAAAACCCGAAGCCCTAAAGGATATGATAAAAAACAGGGCAAAAGAAGTTTTAGAAGTTTATGGAGAATGAAAAATTATGCGAATGCGCAAAAAGAAAAACCTTGACGAAAGGCTTTTAGCAGTTGAAGATATTTTGTTTATCAGTGATTTTGAAAATAGAAATTTTAAAACTGCGATAAACGATAAGGAATATTTAGACCTTGATGGTTGGTTTGGAGATAACAAGCCTTTATATCTTGAAATAGGATGCGGAAAGGGTAAATTTGCCCTTGAATATGCTAAGGCACACCCCGAAATAAATCTTTTGGCGGTTGAAAAGAGCGCCAATGTTATAGTTGAGGCTTGCGAAAAGGCAAAGGAAGCAGAGCTTACAAATTTAAGGTTTATTAAATGCTCGGCTGAATATTTAGAGAAGTATTTAAAGGAAAATTCGGTTGATGGTATTTTTCTTAATTTTTCTTGCCCTTTTCCGAAAAAGGCTTATGCTACGCATAGGTTAACCCATAGAAACTTCTTAAAGATATATAAGAAGATACTTAAAAAAGGCGCCGAAATTCATCAAAAAACCGATAATATGCATTTCTTTGAGTTCTCGATTGAGCATTTAACAAGCGAGGGTTTTGCTCTTAAAAATGTATCGCTTGACCTTCATAACAGTGATTTTGAGGGTAATATCGAAACCGAATATGAGCATAGGTTTGCGTCTCTCGGTCAGCCGATATATCGCCTCGAAGCCTATACTTTGGAGGAAAATGATGATTGATTTTAAAATAGAAAAAATAGCACCCCTTTGTGAAAAATTTGGTGTTATAATTGATGAAAAAATAACCGATAGACTTAACCGCTATGGCAATTTACTCCTTGAATGGAACGAGAAAATTAATCTGACTGCCATAACCGAGCCCGAGGATGTTTTATATAAGCATTTTTATGATTGTATTCTCTTTTTAAAGGCCTGTCCATTGGAAAAGGGAAGCAGTATTATAGATGTTGGAACGGGAGCGGGCTTTCCAGGTATGGTGCTTAAAATTGTTCGCCCCGATTTAAAGGTAACCCTTTTGGATAGTCTTAACAAACGCCTTGTGTTTTTAAATGAGGTTATAAATGATTTGGGTCTTGAGGGAATAGAAACGGTGCATATGAGGGCCGAGGATGCCGGCAAATCGAAAATCCATAGGGAAAGCTATGATGTTGCAACCGCAAGAGCAGTAGCTTCTCTTCCTGTTTTGTTGGAATATTGCTCGCCTCTTGTTAAAAAAGGTGGGATATTTCTTAGTATGAAAGGCCCATCGGCAAAAGAAGAATTAACCCTTTGCAAGAATGCGATTAAGGTCTTAGGTCTTTCAGAACCTAATATTATATGCGAAACCTTAACGGGTGATGAGCAAAGAGCCTTTGTTTCTTTCAAAAAAATATCGCAAACACCGCCAAAATATCCGAGAAAACCTTCTGATATATCAAAACAGCCGCTTTAAAACGGCTGTTTTTTTATTTTTTTGCCGAATTTTAACGACCAAAATTTCTTTACAATATATTAAGATTTTGAGATAATTTATCGGGAGGCTGATTTATGCATACTATATCGGAAAGAAAGCTTGTGATGTTAAAACCTGAGGAAATAAAAAAATCGGCATTTTGCCCGAGGAAAAGCTTTGATAAGTATGAAATAAAAATGTTGGCAAAAAGTATTGCTTCAAGCGGAATTATTCAACCGCTAATGGTTAGAAAAGATGAAAACGGAAGTTATGAGCTGATAGCAGGTAAAAGAAGGCTTGAAGCGGCTATTGTGGCGGGTTTAAGGCGAGTTCCTTGCGCTGTTCATAATATAGATTCTAAAACTGCCGCTTTATATTCGGTTGTTGAAAATTTGAAGGTGAGTCCGCTTTCGGTTTTTGAAGAGGCAAGGGCAATTCAATCTCTTATAATAGATTTCAATTTTTCTTTAAGCGAAATATCGGCACGATTGGGGCTTGATGAAAACGAAATCACCGAAAAATTAAAACTTTTAAGGATAGGCGATGAAGTGGAAAGTATGCTGGAGATGGCAAAGCTTGATGAAAGATATGCTTTGTTAATTTTAAGGCTTCCTTCCTTTAAAAGATTATCCGCTTTATCTTACATAATTGAAAAAGGCTTAACCTATAACGAGGCAAAGGAATATATCGAAAAAATTTTAAATCCTCAAAGGATTGAAAAACAAGAAAAACCGATAAAACGAGCAGTTATAGGGGATATAAGGCTTTTTTCGAATAGCCTCGAAAAGCTTGTTGATACCTTAAAACTTGCAGGGGCAACGGCCAGTTCAAGAAGAAACGAAACCGATAAATATATCGAATATAAAGTCAGAATAAAAAAAGAGCCGAATATACCCTCGGCTCAGCTTAAGATTTGTTAAATAAAAACCCCTGAGCTTGCTCAGGGGTTTAAAAGATTATTCGATTTCTTCCTCAGCTTCTTCAATATCGCATTCGAGGTAATTGCCTTTAATGCGGTTTTTGTTGGTGAATCTATCAAAGATTGCCAAAGCGCCAACCATTGCGCCAAAAACGGCAAAAATAGAAACTAAAACCTTTAAAAATGTTTTCATATATAATAACTCCCTTCATTTGAGTAGTATTTCCTTTAATATTATATCAGTTGAATTTTAAAATGTCAATCAGATTACATAAATGGTGAGAAAAGATGCAAAAAAGCTTGTTTTAAGCGCATTTTGATTGGTCTTTTTTTCCATTTATCCAATTTGATTTCGGTTGAGTTTTTAAATAAATCTTGGAAATGGTCTCTGATATCAAGAACGGTGCTGTTATCGCAAATCCAAGCTCCGCATTCAAAATGGAAAACAAAGCTTCGATAGTCCATATTAATAGAGCCAACCGTTGCAATCTTATCATCCGATACGAAAAGCTTTGAATGGATAAAACCGGGGGTATATTCATAAATTTTAACCCCTGCCTCTAAAAGCTCAAGGTAATTATATTGGGTTGCGGGGTGAACATACCATTTATCAGGAATATGCGGTGTTATAATTCTAACGTGAATTCCTGAATTGGCTGCCATTCTAAGCATGGTTTTCATTGTGTTGCTGATAATTAGATATGGGGTTGCGATATAAACATATTTTTGCGCTGTGTTGAGTATTTGCATATAAATGCCTTCGGCAGGGTTTTTGGTGCTTAAGGGGTCATCACTATATGGAATAACAAATCCATCATCATCGGCTTCGGTTTCGCAAAGTCTTGCTTTCATATTGATGGGTTTTCCCGTTGTAAATTCCCACATGGTGCAAAACATAGCAAGAAAGCTTTTAACGGCTTTGCCCTTGATGAATATAGCACTATCCATCCAATAGCCGAAACGCTCCTCAACATTGATATATTCATCGCCGATATTGATGCCGCCCGTCATAGCGGTTTTGCCGTCAATAACAACAATCTTTCGGTGGTTGCGGTTGTTCATAAATATATTCATAATGGGGTTGATGGGATTGAAAACCGAAACCGCAATACCTTCTGAACGAAGCTTTGAAATGAAGTTTTTATGCTGGCGTTTGATAGAACCGAAATCATCGAAAATAATCTTAATTTCCTTGCCTTCCTTTGCCTTCCTTTTCAAAATTTCGTGAATAGAGTCCCACATTTCGCCTTCGGCGATAATGAAAAACTCCATATAGATATATTTTTC
>CAJGDQ010000078.1 GCA_904502215.1 Clostridiaceae bacterium | reverse complement strand
CCTGTATCAATTCTTGTTCCAAAAATTCTTGCAGGTAAAACCCTTGTGTTGTTAAGAACTAAACAATCGCCCTCTTGAAGCTTGTCCTCTAAAGCGGAAAAATTGGTATGCTCTATATTTCCATTAGCCTTATCAAGACACAAAAGTCGTGAAGTATCACGCTTTTTAAGGGGTGTTTGGGCAATTAATTCTTCGGGTAAATCATAAAAAAAGTCGCTTGTTTTCATTTTCACCAATAACTTTCAGTAATATTGCATTATTTTCGGCATAAAATAGTTTGACTAACTATTTATACAATGGTATAATAAACTTAATCTATTATATTGCAAAATGTGATATATAGCAAGCAATTTTTCAAAAAGGATTTGATTGAAATGAAAAAGTATAATGTTGGTATTATCGGCGCAACCGGTATGGTAGGTCAGCGTTTTTGTTTACTTCTTGCTGACCATCCTTGGTTTAATGTTACCGCACTCGCTGCAAGTGCATCTTCAGCTGGTAAGGTTTATGAGGATGCTGTTGGCTCTCGTTGGGCTATGACTACCGAAATCCCCGAAAACATTAAAGGTATGCCCGTTTTAGATGCCGAAAAAGATATCGATGCTATTTGCGAAGCAGTTGATTTTGTTTTTTGCGCAGTTAATATGAAAAAGGATGAAATCAAGGCATTAGAGGAAAAATATGCTAAGCACGAGTGCCCCGTTGTTTCTAACAACAGCGCTCATAGATTCACCCCTGATGTTCCAATGATTATCCCCGAAATCAATGCAAATCATTGCGATATTATCGAATCTCAAAGAAAGAGACTCGGAACTAAAAAAGGCTTTATCGCTGTTAAATCAAACTGCTCATTGCAGTCCTATGTTCCGGCGCTCTATCCCCTTGATAAATTCGGTGTTGATAAATGCTTAGTTACTACATATCAGGCAATTTCAGGTGCCGGCAAAACCTTTGAGCGTTGGCCCGAAATGCTCGATAATGTTATCCCCTATATCGGCGGCGAGGAAGAAAAGAGCGAAAAAGAGCCTCTTAAAATTTGGGGCGAGGTTAAGGATGGCGAAATCGTTCCTGCCAATAGTCCTAAATTCACCGCTCAATGCTTAAGAGTTCCCGTATCTGATGGCCATATGGCTGCTGTTTTTGTAACCTTTAAGAATAAGCCTTCTAAAGAAGAAATTCTTAAAACTTGGGAAGAATTTGCAGGCGAGCCTCAAGCTCTCGGTCTCCCCCACGCACCCAAGCAGTTCTTACATTATTATACCGAGGATGATATGCCTCAAACCAAGCTTTGCCGTGATTTAGAGGGCGGTATGGCTGTATCTGTTGGCCGTCTCCGTGAGGATACTCAGTATGACTATAAGTTCGTTTGCCTTTCTCATAACACCCTTCGTGGTGCTGCAGGCGGTGCAGTTTTACTTGCTGAGCTTTTAGCTGCAAAGGGTTATTTTGACTAATTAAATTAAATTTTCCGTTAGGAGTGTGGTTTTATGAAACAACAAATATTCAAAGGTGCGGCAACTGCTCTTGTTACCCCTATGAATCAAGACGGAAGTGTAAATTTTAAAAAATTGGAAGAGCTCGTTAATGAGCAAATCGAAAATAGTATTGATGCCCTTGTTATTTGCGGAACAACAGGTGAAAAATCAACCCTTAGATATGATGAACACCTAAAGGTTATCGAAATTGCCGCCAAAACCGCAAATAAGCGAGTTCCGATTATTGCGGGAACAGGAAGCAATGATACCGTTTACTCGGTTGAGCTTTGCAACGATGCTGAAGCTTTGGGCGCTGATGCCTTCTTAATGGTTGCTCCCTATTATAACAAAACCTCACAAGCAGGTCTTGTTGCTCATTATAACTATATTGCCGATAGGGTTAATAAACCGATTATTCTTTATAATGTTCCTTCGAGAACGGGTGTTGCAATCAAACCCGAAACATATTTTGAGTTATCTAAACACCCGAATATCGTTGCAACCAAAGAAGCAAACGGAGATTTATCATCAGTTGCTCAAACTAAATATCTTTGCGGCGATAATCTTGATGTTTACTCAGGTAACGATGACCAAATTGTTCCAACAATGTCCCTTGGCGGAATTGGAGTTATTTCGGTTTTATCAAACATTATGCCAAAAGAGACCCACGATATTTGCGAGCTGTATTTAAAGGGTGATGCCAAGAAAGCCGGCGAGCTTCAGGTTAAGTATACAGGGCTTATTAACGCCCTTTTCAGCGATGTTAACCCAATCCCCGTTAAAGAGGCTATGAATATTTTAGGTTATGGGGTTGGTCCTTGCCGTTTGCCCTTATATCCGATGAATAATGCTACAAAAGAAAATCTCAAAGCAAAGCTTTTGGAAGCAGGCTTCAATTTTTAAAACTTTTTAGGATGTGAAAAAATGATTAAGGTTATACTTTCAGGCTCAGGCGGAAGAATGGGAGCCTTTGTTGCCGATGGTATTGAGAAAGAAAATGAAATGCAGGTTGTTGCAGGCGTTGATAAATTCAATAACGGTCAAAAATTCCCTGTTTTTAAGAATTTTTCCGAGATAACTAATGATGCTGACATTATAATTGATTTTTCAAACCCCGCCTTGTTGGATAGCCTATTAGATTTTGCGATTTCTAAAAAAATTCCAGTTGTTTTAGCAACAACAGGTTATAGCGATGAAGAAATTTCAAAAATCAAAGAGGCTTCAAAGCTAATCCCCATTTTCTTCACCTTTAATATGTCCCTTGGAGTTAACCTTATTTGCTCTCTTGCTAAAAAGGCGGCTTCGGTTTTAGGAAATAGTTTTGATGTTGAGATTATCGAAAAACACCATAACCAAAAACTTGATGCACCTTCAGGCACTGCCATAATGCTTGCTAATGCCGTTAACAGCGTTTTTGATAACAAAATGAATTACGAGTATGACCGTCATTCAAAACGCCAAAAACGTTCTCAAAACGAAATTGGTATACATTCGGTTAGAGGCGGAACTATTGTTGGCGAGCATGAAGTGATTTTTGCCGGCAAGGATGAGGTTGTTTCGGTTTCTCACTCAGCATTCTCCCGTGAGGTATTTGCGGTTGGTGCCATAAGAGCCGCCAAGTTCCTTTTTGGCAAGGATAACGGCATTTATGATATGAATGATATAATGAATTTTTAAAATTTTTAAAACGGCGAAATTTTTCGCCGTTTTTTTGTATATTATCAAACATTTTGAACAACCTATTAACACACAAAGGAGTTGAATAAAAATGTTTGATAGAATTTGCTTAATTCTCATTATCATCGGCGCTCTCAACTGGGGACTTGTTGGTCTTTTTGAGTTTGACCTCGTTGCTTGGGCATTTGGCGGACCTACCGCAATCATCAGCAGAATTGTTTACACAGTAATAGCCCTTGCAGGTATTTGGTGCATTTCCCTTTTATTCAGAGAAAGAGTTCACGATTGATAAAAAACGGACTGTGAAAATCACAGTCCGTTTTAATTTTAAAAAAATACTTCTTATTGTTATATTTTAAGTTCTGTGATATAATCTTATTAAAGAAGTTGAAAGAGTGTTATTATGGAATTTAATGAAAAATTACAGGAATTAAGAAAAAATAAAGGTTTAACCCAAGAAGAGTTAGCTGAAATACTTTTTGTTTCAAGAACGGCTATATCAAAATGGGAATCAGGCAGAGGCTATCCAAATATTGAATCCCTTAAAGCTATTGCAAAGCTATTTTCAATAACGGTTGATGAACTGTTATCCGGTGAAGAACTTTTAAACATAGCCGAGCAAGATAATAAACAAAGAGAAAATCATATTAGAGATTTAATATTCGGTTTGTTGGATATTTCGGCATTATCACTTCTCTTCTTGCCTTTTTTTGCTCAAAAAACGGATGATATAATAAAAGCCGTTTCCCTATTATCTCTAACATCAATTTCACCCTACCTAAAAGTAATTTATTTTTGCGTAGTCGGTTTTTTAGTGCTTTACGGTATACTAACCCTTGCTTTGCAAACCAATGAGCATACCTTTTGGGTTTTAAATAAAAGTAAGATTTCCTTAATTTTAAATCTTGTTTTAATTCTTTTATTTATTATAAGCTTGCAGCCCTATGCCGCAATATTTTTATTTATTTTCCTGATAATTAAGATATTTTTACTCTTGAAAAACAGATGACACGAAAAGTAGCGCTTGCGCTACTTTTTTTTACTTGTTTTTGCATTATCCTTCCTTTAAACTAAACCAAAACACAAAAAGGAAGGTTTAAAAAATGGAAAAAGGAAACAGGAAAAATATATTAGTTGGCGCAGTATTTTTATCATTATTTATTCTTTGGACAATTCTTATCAGCATTATAGATTTAAAGGCTATAGGACCAAACAACTCAACGGTTGGTCTAGCAACTCTCAATAATGCTTTTCATAATTTAACAGGTGTTAATTTATTGCTTTATAACTTAACCGATTGGTTAGGATTAGTCCCAATTATTTTTGTTTTGGGCTTTGGGTTTTTAGGTCTTGTTCAATGGATAAGGCGAAAAAGCATATTAAAGGTTGATTTTAATATCCTAATTCTTGGCGGTTATTATATTGTTGTTATGGCAATATATTTATTATTTGAAGAAGTTGTTATAAACTATCGCCCCATACTGATTAAAGGCATTTTAGAAGCCTCTTACCCCTCATCAACAACAATGCTCGTGCTAACAGTTATGCCAACAGCTATAATGCAGTTTAATAACCGTTTTAAAAATAAAGCTCTTAAAAAATGGATTTCTCTTTTGATAAATGCCTTTATTATTTTTATGGTGGCAGCAAGAGTTATTTCGGGCGTGCATTGGATTAGCGATATTATAGGCGGTATATTTTTGAGTGTTGGACTAGTAATGGTTTATAAGTTTTTTAGTAATTTAAAATAAAAAGTAAACCCCGAAACCAAAATGGTTTCGGGGTTTTTGAATACATAGTAAGATAAGAAATTATCTCTTTGAGAACTGGGGTGCACGACGTGCGCCTTTGAGACCGTATTTCTTTCTTTCCTTCATACGAGGGTCACGAGTTAAGAGGCCTGCTTTCTTGAGGGTTGTTCTTAACTCAGCATCATACTGAAGAAGAGCTCTTGAAATACCATGACGGATAGCACCGGCTTGACCGGTAACACCGCCGCCTGCAACACGGCAAACGATATCAAACTTATCAAGGCTATCAGTTAAATTTAAAGGCTGACGAACGATAAGCTTTAAGGTTTCAAGACCGAAATAATCATCAATATCTCTATCATTGATAGTGATTTTACCTGTTCCATTGT
>CAJGDQ010000077.1 GCA_904502215.1 Clostridiaceae bacterium | reverse complement strand
GAGATTTTCGATATGTCAAGAGACTCGATATGTGCAAAGCACTCGATATGTTGCCTTTCGCAACGAGATTTATAGCATATCGAGTTTTGAACTAATGCGAAAAACATATCGATTTTGTTATAACAAAAATATCGAGCAATCAAGGATTGCATATCGAAAAGGAAGAAAAAATGGAGCAAGGAAAAAACCAATTAAGAGAAGAAACTATAGATTTTGCTTTAGAAGTTTCTGATGTGTGTGAAAATATAAAAGGTTGCGGAGTTTATATAAGCCAACTCTTAAAATCCTCCTCATCTATAGGGGCGAATTTGCATGAAGCAAAATATGCACAAAGTAGAGCGGATTTTATTCATAAGCTTGAGGTAGCTTTAAAAGAAAGCTTTGAAACGGAGTATTGGTTAGAATTGATTTATAGAAAACAAAAGATAAGTGATGAAACTTATAAAGTTTTAAAAAACAAATGCGGAATTATAAGAAGGAAGCTTATTGCTTCTGTAACAACTGCAAAGAGAAATCAAGATAAAAAATAAGTTTCAATTAGCATAGGATGATAAAAAGATATGAGGTGAGGAAAATGAGCGAAAATTTGCATAAAGAACATCGAGATAGAGTTCGCAAAGAGTTTTTAGCAAATGGTTTCGATATTGATACTCCGCCTCATAAAATCCTTGAAATGCTTTTGTTTTATGCCATTCCAAGAAAGGATACAAATGAGCTTGCTCATATCCTTATTAAAGAATTTGGCTCGTTGAGCGGCGTTCTTGATGCAACACCGGCTCAGCTTATGAAGATTAAAGGAATGGGTGAGAGCAGTGTTGCTCTTATTAAGCTTATATCTCCGATTTTAAGGGTTTATCTTGCTGAGAAAAAGAAAATAAAGAAGTTTAATAACTTTGATGAGATTGGCGAGTTTGTCCATGCGAGACATTTCGCATATAACAAAGAGGTGTTTTGCATAACAAGTCTTAACGCTGCAGGAAATATAATCGCCTTTGATAAGATTTGCGAGGGAGATATTGCAGTTGTTGGCGTGCCGCTTAGAGATGTTTTGGAAACGGTTATTTCAAGGAAAGCCAGTGCGGTTATTATATCCCATAACCATCCAACAGGAAGTGCCGTTCCGTCCACCAAAGATTTAGAGGCAACCAAAATGGTTGCAAAAGCACTCTCGAGCATTGGAGTTAAGCTCTTAGACCATATTATAGCAGTTCCTGATGACTATGTTTCTTTAGCACAAAGCAAGCAATTCATTCATTACTTAGAATCATAAAATTTCATTATTTGCCGCTCGGTAACCGATGCCGTTTTCAGTGAAAACATATTTCGGGCTGAGCGGATTTTTTTCGATTTTTTTTCGAAGATTGGTTATATTAACCCTTAAAATTCCTGTGTTACTGGCGGTTCTGGGGCCCCATACCGATTTTAAAATGAAATCATAGGTTAAAACCTTTCCTGCGTGGCGGCAAAGAAGGCTTAAAATTTTAAATTCGTTGCGGGTTAAATGCACCCTTTGGTTTTCTATGAAAACGCTGTGGGTATCAAATTCAACCGTTAAATCCTCGCATTTATATTTATCCGAAAAACTAATGCCCTTAGAGGCGGCAATTGCTGAAATTCTGCGGAAGTTGGATTTGATTCTAACCAATAATTCCTCGGTAAAAAAGGGCTTTCTTATGTAATCATCCGCCCCTGCCGAAATAGCACTTACAGCCGCCGATTCGGTTGCATTTGCTGATAGGGCAATTATGGGGCAATCGCTCCATTCTCTAACCGAGGAAATAAGGCTTATTCCTTCGGTTTTAGGGCTTAGAGGGTCAATTATTATCATATCGGGGTAATGAGAGTTTATAAGGGAAGAGCCCTCGGCAAAAGATGAGGCCTCGATAACCTCATAAGTTTCCTTTAAAATGCGGCAAAGCAGTTTTCTGGATTGGCGTTCTTTATCTATGATAATAATTTTTGGCAGCAAAGCATTCCCTCCTTTATGTTTGTTACGATTATTATATCCTGTTGTTAAGAAACTGTCAAGAAATGCGGAGAAAATGTTTTGATATAAACTTCTAAAAGCTGTGCATAATAAAAGTATTATAAATCGCTTGACATTTTTACCATAAAAAACTAAAATAGATATACTATGGGTTATTATATCTAATTTATTATATATACATACGAAGCTTTAGAAAGGAAACTATTTGATGAAAGAAAAAATGGCTAAAAAGCCAAGCACTCAAAGACAAAAAAACACAAGTCAAAAAACAAAAAAGAATGTTAATTATAAAAGAAACACAAAAAACTATACAAAAAGAGAAACTCTTAAAAAACCGCTTAGGATTATTCCACTTGGCGGACTTGGTGAGATAGGAAAAAACATAACCCTTTATGAATATGATGGAGATATGTTTTTGGTTGACTGCGGTATGTCCTTCCCCGATGAAGATATGCCGGGTATTGATATCGTTATCCCTGATTTCACGTATATCCTCGAAAACAAAGATAAAATCAAGGGTATGGTTGTAACCCACGGACACGAGGACCATATCGGAGCCATTCCTTATCTTCTTCGCAACTTCAATCTTCCAATCTATGCAACAAGGCTAACTGTAGGCCTTATTGAAGGCAAGCTCAAGGAGCATAAGCTTCTCGAAAGCGCAAAGCTTATAACCGTTAAGGCGGGCGAGAAAATAGAGCTTGGAAAGTTTCAGGTTGAATTTATCCATGTTAATCATTCTATTCCCGATGCGGTTGGCTTTGCTATAAGCTGCGGTGCGGGCAGGGTTATTCATACGGGCGATTTCAAGATTGATACCACCCCCATTGATGACTATGTTATTGATATGGGTAAGTTTGCTGAATATGGCTCAAAAGGTGTGTTGGCACTTCTTGCCGATTCAACCAACGCTGAAAGACCGGGGTATACCGCCTCTGAAAGACTTGTTGGCGGTTCTTTCTCCAATCTCTTCAAAAAGGCTGAGGGGCACCGAATAATAGTTGCAACCTTCTCATCGAATATCCATAGAATACAGCAAATAATCGATGAGGCGGCAAAATGCTCGAGAAAGGTTGCGGTATCGGGCAGAAGTATGCTCAACGTTGTTACTGTTGCGGCGCAGTTAGGATACCTTAATGTTCCCGAAAATGTTCTTATAGATATTTCGGAAATCAATAATTATATGCCGGGAGAAATTGTTGTTGTAACAACAGGTTCTCAGGGCGAGCCCTTATCGGCTCTTCATAGGGTTGCATTTTCGGACCATAGGCAAATTGAAATTATCCCAGGTGATATGATTATCATTTCGGCAACCCCCATCCCCGGAAACGAAAAGCTTGTTGGCAAGGTTATAAACGAGCTTATGAAGAGGGGAGCTAACGTTGTATATGAAAGTATGTATGATGTTCACGTTTCGGGCCACGCTTGTCAGGAAGAATTAAAACTTATGATGAGCATTATAAAGCCTAAATACTTTATTCCGCTTCATGGCGAGCAAAAGCACCTTTATAAGCATGCTCTCTTGGCCGAGCAAATGGGTATAAGCAAGGAGAATATAATGCTTTCCTCTAATGGTAGCGTTATAGAGGTTTCTTCTAAGGAGATGAAATGCTCCGAGACCGTTCCTGCCGGCAGAGTTTTGGTTGATGGACTTGGCGTTGGCGATGTTGGAAGCATAGTGCTGAGAGATAGAAAGCATTTGGCGGATGATGGTATTATCGTTGTTGCCCTCTCGATTGATAGGTATACAAGAGAGGTTGTATCCGGTCCTGACGTTGTATCTCGTGGATTTGTTTATGTTAGGGAATCGGAAGAGCTTATGAATGAGATAAGGGAGCTTGTTTGCGATATTCTTGAAAAATGCTATATCCACAATGTCAGAGATTATAACACGATAAAAACTAGAATTAAGGATGGCGTTTCTAAGTTCCTGTTCACAAGAACAAAACGCAGTCCGATGATTCTTCCCGTAATAATGGAAGTATAAAGGAGAAATTAGAATGAAAGTTGTATTATTAGCGGATGTTAAAGGCCACGGTAAAAAAGGCGAGCTTTGCAATGTTTCTGATGGCTATGCACGTAACTTCCTTTTCCCTAAAAAATTAGCAGTTGAGGCGGATAACACCGCCCTCAACGACCTTAAGAACAAAGAAGAGGCAAGAGCTCATCATAAGAGCGAGGAAATCAAGGCTGCAAAGGAAACTGCCGAGAAGCTTGAGGGCAAAACCGTTACCATCAAAGCAAAGGCTGGAACCGGCGGCAGACTTTTCGGCTCAGTAACCTCTAAGGAAATAGCTTTAGAGATTAAGAAGAGCTTTGGCATAGAGATTGATAAAAAGAAAATGAATGTTGCCGATATTAAGAACTTTGGCGAATATACCGCCGAAATCAAGCTTTATCAGGGTATTGTGGCAAAAGTAAATGTAAAGGTTTGCGAATAATATGAGTGATGAAAAATTGATTTATAATCTTGATGGCGCAAGACTTCCTTATTCGGTTGAGGCCGAACAGGCGGTTTTGGGAGCTGTGCTTATCGACCCCAAGTGCTTAAGCGATATTGCGGTTTCGGTTAAGCCTGAGTATTTTTATATCCCTCAGCATAAAGAAATTTATACCGCCATGTCGAGTATGTATGAGCTTAGCCAAACTATAGACTTTGTTTCGCTTCTTGAAAGGCTTAAGAAGGATGGCGTTTATGATGAGGCGGGTGGCAAGGCTTATCTTACCCAGCTTGTTCAAACTGTGCCTTCAGCCGCAAATGTTCTTACATATGTTGCAATTATAAGAGAGCGTTATTATGCTCGCTCGCTTATGACTGCGGCTCAGGATATAATTAAAGATGTTAATGAGAATGCGGTTGATTCGGGAAGACTTTTAGATTCGGCTGAACAAAGAATTTATGAAATCCGCCAGGGCAGAGATATAAGCGGTCTTACTCATATCAAGTCGGTTATCGAGAATGAAACCTATGACCGCCTTGCGAAAATGGCAAACCCCGAAACCCGCAAGGATTATATAGGCATTCCGTCCGGTATTGGAGCGCTTGATAAAATGATAACAGGTCTTAATAAGTCCGACCTTATTATTTTGGGTGCCCGTCCCGGTATGGGTAAAACCTCGTTTGCCTTAAATATTGTTAGAAATGTTGCCGTTGGAACGGGTAAAACTGTTTGCTTCTTTTCACTTGAGATGACAAGGGACCAATTGGCTCAGCGTATGCTTTCGAGCGAAGCAGGAATTAAGAGCGAAAAGCTAAGAACGGGCGACCTTGACGATAACGAGTGGGCAAGACTTGCTCAAGCAGGCGAAAATCTTTCAAAGGCAAATATTTTCTTTGATGAAAGCTCGGCTATAACCGTTCCCGAAATGAAGGCAAAGCTTAGAAGAATGAAGCCGG
>CAJGDQ010000076.1 GCA_904502215.1 Clostridiaceae bacterium | reverse complement strand
CGACGATAGCAGTCGTAAGCCCAACGTGCATTACCTGATTTAGCAGCCATAGTTTCAACAACTTCTTCGTTAAGACCGAGGTTAAGAATGGTATCCATCATACCGGGCATAGAAGCGCGAGCACCTGAACGAACAGATACGAGAAGAGGATTGGTTTTATCGCCGAATTTTTTGCCGGTGATTTCTTCCATCTTGTCGATGCCGTCCATAATCTGTGCCTGAATGTCAGCATTGATTTTTCTGCCATCTTCATAATACTGTGTGCAAGCCTCAGTAGAAACAGTGAAACCCTGAGGAACAGGAAGACCGATTTTGGTCATCTCAGCAAGGTTAGCACCCTTACCGCCGAGAAGCTCACGCATGCTAGCGTCGCCCTCTTTAAAAAGGTAAACGAACTTTTGACTCATTAAGAATCAACCTCCTAAATTTTTTATGGAAAACTCCATTGTTAACATTTTCAACCTATTTATAAATAGGTATCCAACCCATTATACCAACTTTATTTCAAAAAATAAAGAACTTTTTTCATCAAAATGGGCAAAATATGAAAAAAAGTGAATTTTCATAGCCGAAAAGGGCAATTTTACCCTTAGTTTATGCAATTTTCACTTAGAAAGAGGTGAAAATATGAAAAAAAGAGACCGAGATGTATCTCAAAATACAACAAGGGGCCTTCCTGAAACGGCTTTTGAAATGGTTAATCGCTACGGAACCTATGAAATTCAGGCGACTGCAGATACCGATAATGAGTATCCTGCAATAGCTCAGGGCTATAATAAAAAAATCATCAAAGGCGATGGCGAAAATAAGCAAAGAAGAAAATAAAAAACAGTAGTTCACAAAAACTTGACAAAGCCTGCAAAAAGCCTTATAATACTCATATAAATACCGCTTTGGAGGAATAAAAAAATTATGATTAGTGCAGGCGATTTTAGAAACGGCGTAACTTTTGAAGAGGATGGCAACGTTCTTCAGGTTGTTGAGTTTCAGCACGTAAAACCCGGCAAAGGCGCTGCTTTTGTTAGAACAAAGATTAAAAATGTAATTACCGGTTCGGTTATTGAAAAGAGCTATAACCCCACCGCTAAATTCCCAACTGCTTTTGTTGAAAGAAAGGATATGGAGTATTCCTATAATGATGGAGACCTCTATTACTTTATGGACCAGGAAACCTATGATATGGTTCCGATTAACGGAAGCGAGCTTGGCGACAACTTCAAGTTTGTTAAAGAAAACATGGTTTGCAAAATTTTATCCTATAAGGGTAAGGTTTTCGGTGTTGAGCCCCCAACATTTGTTGAGCTTCAAATAACTCAGACCGACCCCGGTTTTGCAGGCAACACCGCAACCAACGCTACCAAACCCGCAACTGTTGAAACAGGTGCTGAAATCCGTGTTCCCCTCTTCATCAATGAAGGTGATATGGTTAGAATTGATACCAGAACCGGCGAATATATGGAGAGAGCATAAGGAGGAAAACTATAATGGATATTTGTGAAAAGATTGCTTATATTAAAGGTTTAGCTGAAGGTCTTTCTCTTGATGAGACTACCAAGGAAGGCAAAATCCTTAACGCTATCATTGATTTACTTGGCGATATAACCGAGGAGATTTGCGATATTGAGGATGCTTGCGATGAGCTTATGGAGCAAATTGACGCTGTTGACGAGGATTTATCTTCTGTTGAAGAGTTAATCTACGGCGAGGATGATGAGTGCGATTGCGATTGTGATGATTGTGATTGTGACTGTGATGATGAGGTTTATGAGATAGAGTGCCCTGCTTGCAACGATATCATTTATCTCGATGCCGATATGCTCGAAGAGGAAGGTATGACCTGCCCCAACTGCGGAACAGACCTTGAGTTTGATTTTGATTGCGATTGCGAATGTGATTGCGAATGCGATGCTGAAATCGAAGAATAATTAAAATATTAGGGGCTGTCTTAAAAGGCAGCCCTATTTTAATGGTGAGAAAATGAATAAAACCGAATTAAAGCTTGAATATCAAATAGCTCGGGATAAGAATGATGGGCTGGCTGTGATTATAGTTGCTGCCGGTGCCTCGAGCAGAATGAAGGGTATAAATAAGCAGTTTTTGGAGCTTGGCTCGGTTCCTGTTATAGCGAAAACCCTTTTGGTTTTTGAAAATTGCGATACCATAAAAAACATAATCCTTGTTACAAGGGATGAGGATATTTTTGCCCTGCAATTGATTGCTGAAAAATATTCAATTTCAAAGCTTAGCGATATCGTTTGCGGAGGAAAAACCCGTCAAGAATCGGTGCTCAAGGGATTATCAAGATTAACCGAAGCAGATAAAAAGGTTTTGGTGCATGATGGCGCAAGGCCCTTTGTTACCGAGCAAATAATTGAGTTAGTTGCAAAGGAATTGGAAAACTTCCCTGCGGTTACATGTGCGGTTAAGGTTAAGGATACGGTTAAGCTTACCGATGAAAATGGAGTTGTTATAAAAACTCTTGAAAGGGATAGCCTCAGAGCAGTTCAAACTCCTCAGGGAATGTGGGTTAAAGAATATAACGAGGCGATAGAAAAGCTTGGGGATATTTCAGCCTTCACTGATGACACCTCTATAATGGAGGCGGCAGGCTTTAAGGTTAAAACGGTTGAGGGCAGTTTTAAGAACATAAAGATAACAACCCCTGAGGATATTGCTATCGCTAAGATTTTAGAAGGAGAAGAAGAATGAGGATAGGTCACGGTTATGATGTTCATCGCTTGGTTGAGGATAGAAAACTCATCTTGGGCGGGGTAGAAATTCCATACGAAAAGGGACTTCTCGGTCATTCGGACGCCGATGTTTTGCTTCATGCTATAGCAGATAGTCTTCTCGGTGCGGCGGCGCTTGGCGATATAGGTAAGCATTTCCCCGATAATGATGAAAGCTTTAAGGGTGCTGATAGCCGAGTGCTTTTGAAAAAGGTTTGCGAGTTGTTAAAGCAAAAGGGCTATAAAATAGTTAATATTGATGCAACCGTTTTGGCTCAGAGACCAAAGCTTAAAGATTATATTGATTTAATGAGAGCAAATATTGCCGAAACCTGTGAAATGGATATAGACAGCGTTAGCGTTAAGGCAACAACTGAGGAAGGTCTTGGTTTTACGGGAACAGGAGAGGGAATTTCTGCCCATTCGGTATGTTTATTAGATAAGGAATAAGAAAATTAAAACCACCATATTATATATAGGTGGTTTTATGAAGCTTTTTGTTATTTTAAATAAGAAAAATCTTGCTATAATTTTAGCTCTTTTAATAATTGGTTTTTTATTGATGGGCGAATTTTTATCGGCCCAAAGAAGCGGTTTTGATGGTTCAACAAATGCTTTGAGGGTTGAGTATCTTAAAAGTATAAAACTCGAGCCTGATGATAGTGAGGTTGCATCTAAGAATATTATTATTCCCGAGCGTTTTGGCGAGGTTTATGAAAACTATAATTTAATTCAGAAAAAAGCGGGTTTTGATTTATCTCGGTATAAAGGTAAAGAGGCTGTTCTTTATACCTATGGCCTTGCGGGTGAAAAGGATAGAGAAATCCATTTGATAGTTTGTGATGGTAAAATTATCGGCGGAGATATAGCCTCTTTAAAGCTAAATGGAGAAATGAAGTCGTTAAAATAGGAAAAAAGGTATGAATTTACAAAGATTAGATAAAATAATAGCAAATCAGTTAAATATTCCCCGTTCTGTAGCCCGAAAACATATAAGATGGGGCAAGGTGAGTGTTGACGGAAAAACTCTGCGAGACCCCTCTTTGCAAATTTCACCCGAGAGTGAGATAGAGTATAAGGGTGAATCGGTTGTTTATAAAGAGCATATCTATATCGTTATGAACAAGCCAAAGGGTGTGCTTTCGGCAAGTGAGGATAAGAAAAGAAAAACGGTTGTTGACCTTGTGGCCGAGCCTATCAGAAGAAGCGGACTTGCTCCTGTTGGCAGGTTGGACAAGGATACAACGGGACTTTTGATTATTACTGATGACGGCGATTTTGCTCATAATGTTATATCGCCGAAGAAGAATGTTATGAAAACATATGAGGTTTTGCTGGATGGCGATATTACCGAGCAAATGATTTTAGGCTTTAAAGAGGGCGTTGTTTTGGCTGACGGAACCAAATGCCGTTCAGCCGAGCTTAAAAGAATAGATAAAAACAAGGCTGAGATTAAAATTAGTGAGGGCAAATACCATCAGATTAAGAGAATGTTTGGAACGGTAGGCCTTGGTGTTTGCGAATTAAAAAGAACCGCCCTTGGTGGTTTTAAAATCCCTAAGGAGTTAAACGAGGGAGAAAGCCGAGAACTAAGTCAAGATGAAATATCGGCTATTTTTGAGGATTGTTAATAATTTGTCTTGCAAATTAACCAAAATATCTATTTTATGATTAGTTAATATGGATATTGCAATTCTTGAAAAAGTTTGTTATAATTGTAAGGCTAGAAAATTATGTGCATTTTCAGGAGGAAAAATATATGGCAAGTTTATCACTTCGCAATGTTTACAAGAGATACCCCGGCGGCGTAACTGCTGTTTCGGATTTTAATCTTGAAATTAAGGACAAGGAATTTATCATCTTCGTAGGTCCTTCAGGTTGCGGTAAGTCAACAACTCTTAGAATGGTTGCAGGACTTGAAGAAATCTCCGATGGTGAAATTTATATAGGCGACCGTCTTATTAATGACGTTGCTCCTAAGGATAGAGATATCGCAATGGTTTTCCAGAACTATGCTCTTTATCCCCATATGACTGTTTTTGACAACATGGCTTTCGGTCTTAAGCTTCGCAAAACTCCGAAGGATGAGATTAAGCGCCGTGTTGAAGAGGCTGCTCGTATTCTTGATATTGAACACCTTTTAGAGCGTAAGCCTAAGGCTTTGTCAGGTGGTCAGCGTCAGCGTGTAGCTTTGGGACGTGCTATTGTTCGTGAGCCTAAGGTATTCTTGCTTGACGAGCCGCTTTCCAACTTGGATGCTAAGCTTCGTGCTCAAATGCGCACCGAGATTTCTAAGCTCCATCAAAGACTTGGAACAACCTTTATCTACGTAACCCATGACCAGACCGAGGCTATGACCATGGCAACCAGAATCGTTGTTATGAAGAGCGGTCTTATTCAGCAGGTTGATTCTCCTCAGAATCTTTACCTCTATCCTTGCAACCTCTTCGTTGCAGGCTTTATCGGTTCTCCTCAGATGAACTTCCTTGATGTTGTTCTTCTTAAGGAAGGCAAGGATTTCTTCGTTGAGTTCGGTTCTGAAGATACCAAAACCAGAGCAGGCGTTAAGTATAAGATTAAGCTTCCTGCAGAGAAGAATAAGGATAACTGCCTTGATAGTTATGTTGGCAAGGAAGTTATTATGGGTATTCGTCCTGAGGATGTTCAT
>CAJGDQ010000075.1 GCA_904502215.1 Clostridiaceae bacterium | reverse complement strand
TCGGGATATATTGTTAAAGAAACCATTGAAGAGGCAAGAAAAATCTTTAAAATCCCCGATTGCCATAGAAATTTCGATACTCCTTCAAAGCCTTGTTTAAACTATCATATAGGTCTTTGCGATGCTCCATGCAAGGCAAATATTCCATTAAACGAATATCTTGAAAACATTGAGGCCGCAAAGCAGTTTATTATAAAAGGTGATAGCGAAAATTCAATACAAAAACTAACCGCAAAAATGGAAGAAGCGGCGGAAAATCTTCAATTTGAGGTCGCCGCAAAGTTTAGAGATAGGATTAATGCTATTAACAAAATCAAGCAAAAACAAAAGGTTGTTAGTATTTCCTATAAGGAACAAGATGTTTTTGCCATTGCTCTTATTGGTGAAACTGCTTGTGTTGCAGTTTTTAACTTCAGAAACTTCCGTTTAACCGATAAAAAACACTATTTTTTAGAGGGCTTTAATGATAAAAAATCGGTTTATAATGAGTTTTTGCAACAATATTATCTTAATACAAATGATATTCCAAATCGTATTGTTATTGATGAAGAAATTGAAGAATTTGAAATAACTGCTAAGTGGTTGGGCGAAAAAGCTAACCGTAAGGTAACATTTATCAATCCAAAACAAGGCGAAACACTAAAGACCTTGCAAATGTGCCTAAATAATGCCGCTGAGAACCTCTCAGAGCAAACCGAGAGAACGGGGAGGGAAATGGGCGCTCTAAACGAACTGGCCTCTCTATTAGGTCTTAAAACTCCTCCAAGATATATCGAGTCCTATGATATTTCTAATACTTCCGGCTCGGACAATGTTGCAGGAATGATAGTTTTCAAGGATGCGAGACCCTTTAAATCGGCATATAAAAGATTTAAAATTAAAGGTTTTATTGGTCAGGATGATTATCGTTCTATGGCCGAGGTGCTTGATAGAAGATTTGATGAATATAAAAAAGGCGAAGATGAATTTTTTTCAGTTTTGCCTGATTTAATTTTACTTGATGGCGCTAAGGGTCAAATTAATGCTGTTTTGCCTATATTGGAGAAACACGGAATTTCAGTTCCAATATTCGGTATGGTTAAAGACTCTAAGCATAAAACGAGGGCTATCGCAACTTCGGGCGGCGATATTTCGATAAAATCTAACCGCAAAGCCTTCACCTTGATAACCAACATTCAGGATGAGGTTCATCGCTTTGCAATAAGTTATCATAAGTCTTTGCATACTAAAAATTCCTTAAAATCCGAGCTCTTGGAAATTAAAGGAATTGGCAAAAATAGAGCTGACATTTTATTAAAGCACTTTAAAAGTCTCAAAAAAATTAAAGAAGCCGAACTTAATGATTTATTAGCAGTTAAAGGAATTGATAAACCATCAGCCAATGCAGTTTTCGAGCATTTTCACCCTTAAATATTGACAAATTGTTAATAATATGTTATTATACAAAAAAATCGATAGAGGTGCAGTAGGTCAATAGTAACGCTTGTTATTGAAGAACAGTTCTTAGCGTGAAAGGGGCCACTGCCGAAACGGAAAATTTCCTGTTCGTGTTTTTCGTTGGTTTGTTGGATAATATCTAACCGACTGTCACTGTTTGTGGAGCGCTATCTAATTATTCTTTGAATAAACCGTAGTGCTTTAGGTGCTACGGTTTTATTATTTTAAAAAGGAGATTTTAAAATGCAGGCAAAAAAGATTATCCCTAAACTTCTTATAGTTGCTTTTGCAGTTGGATTTGGTATCCTATGCGCTGTAACAGGCTCTATAACAAGTCCTATCGGCACATTGTGGTCTTTGTTCCCGCCGGTAGTTGCCATTTGTTTGGCTCTTTTAACTAAAGAGGTTTATTCCTCGCTCTTTATCGGTATCTTGGTTGGAGGTTTACTTGCAACCAAATTTAATCCGATACATACTATTGATTCCGTTGTTAACGATGGCTTCATTTCAGCCGTTTCAGGCAGTGCTGGTATTTTCATTTTCTTAGTAATACTTGGTATTATAGTTGCTTTACTTAATAAAGCAGGCGGCTCTCAGGCATTTGGAAGATGGGCTTCAAAACATATCAAAACCAAATTCGGTGCTGCTATGGCAACCTTCCTTTTCGGAGTTCTCATTTTTATTGATGATTACTTCAACTGTTTAACTGTTGGCGCAGTTATGCGTCCTGTAACCGATAAAGCTAAAATTTCCCGTTCAAAACTTGCATTTCTAATTGATGCAACTGCCGCACCTGTTTGTATGATAGCTCCAATTTCTTCTTGGGCTGCAGCTGTTTCTTCCTATGCTCCTGATGGACAGGGAATTTCGCTTTTCTGCAAAGCTATTCCTTATAACTTCTATTCACTTTTAACCTTTGTATTTATCATCGCAATTTCAGCTATGAAGCTTGATTATGGTCCTATGAAGCTTCACGAAATGAACGCTTTAAACGGTGATTTGTTTACAACAGGCACCGTTAAAGAGGATTCTGACGAGCTTCCTGCAACCGAAAAGGGAAGAGTAATCGACCTTGTTCTTCCAATAATTGTTTTAATTGCTATTTGCGTTTTCTCTTTGTTCTATGTTGGAAGATGCATGGGCGAAGAATGGGTATTTGCATCAGCTAATTATGATTCTTCTTTAGGATTTATTGATGCGTTCTCTAATACTGATGCTACTGTTGGTCTTCCTTGGGGCGGTTTAATTGCTCTTATCGTTGTTATTATTTACTTCGTTGCAAGAAGACTTGTAACCATTAAAGAAGCTATGGAATGCATTCCTAAGGGCTTTATTGCAATGGTTCCTGCTATTCTAATTTTAACAATGGCAACAACCCTTAAGAACACAACAAGCCTTCTTGATTCTGAAGCTTTTGTAAACGGTGCTCTTGAGTCTGCCGGTGCGCTTAACAATTTCTTACCCGCAATTATATTTATAGTTGCTTGCTGTATTGCTTTTGCAACAGGAACATCTTGGGGAACTTTCGGTATTCTTATTCCGATAGTTTTAAGCATTTTCCCGGTTGGCAGCGAGCTTGGTATAATCGGTATGTCGGCTTGTCTTGCAGGTGCTGTTTGCGGCGACCATTGCTCACCAATTTCGGATACAACCATCATGTCATCAGCCGGTGCTCAGTGCGACCATATTAACCACGTTTCAACTCAGTTACCTTATGCATTAACTGTTGCTGCAATTTCCTTTGTAACTTATGTTGTTTCAGGATTTATTCCTAATTGGTTTATCACATTACCGATTGGTATTGTATTAACCATTATAACACTTTTGGCTATAAAGCTTGCAACAAAGAATAAGTAATTTTAAAGCCCCGAGTTAACGCTCGGGGTTATTCATACAGGAAATTTGTTAATTTTTTAACAAAACAATGGATAAAGAAAATTAATGGGGAAATTGCTTTGCAGTTTAATCTATGAATAAATTTACAATATAGTATCTTGGAAAAAGCTTTTATTATAATAGGAAATATATGAAATTGATTATATGAATGATTTTATTTTTTTTTTAAAAAATCTCGTTTGATAGAAATTTTTAAAACGATACATTGTATTAAAAAAATATTTCCATCAAAGCAAATTTTTCAATGAATTATTTAAAAATCATAAATAGGCGTTTGATAGAAATATTTTAAATGAGGTAAGTATTGATAAAATAAAAATTATTAAAAGGAAATTCTGTTAGATAGAAATAATTTTTACAAAGGTATTATAAATTAAAAATTTTTTAATTAAACAAGAAATGAGAACATATTATAAATTAAAAGGATGAAATACCAAAAAACCCGCATAAATACTAATAATTGAGGTATTCCGGCATTATACTTAAAAATCTCTCCCCTCAATTCGACAAAATATTAATTTAGTATAATTGGTAATTAAATTTTTTTAGGGTAATAGTTTTCTATCCCCTTAATAAAACAAATAAAAAAATACCGCAAATATCATAATTTTGATAAATGCGGTATTTTTTTAATTAGATATTAATCGCAACATTCATCCTTTTTAGGAGCCTTAACAGGTTTTGGCGCTGATTTGGTATTATCACCAAGTCCGGTTGTTTCGGAGAAAATTGCATTGTTTGTAACAGTATTTACTGCATCGGTTGGAATAATAAGTTTTGCGGCAGTTCCGTTAGACATATTAACAAGAGCTTCGTATTTCTTTAATTCCAAAACAGCAGCATCAACTCCTGCCTCTTTAAGAGCAATTAAACCATCGGCCTCGGCTTTCTTCGAAAGATAAATAGCTCTGGCTTCACCTTCAGCGCGGGCAATTCTAGCATCCCTCTCACCTTCTGCGGCAAGTATCATAGCCTGCTTATCACCCTCAGCTCTAGTAATTGCAGCAGCTTTATGACCTTCGGCCTGCAAAAGAGTTTCACGGCGGTCACGCTCAGCCTTCATTTGCTTTTCCATAGCATTTTGGATTTCTTCAGGAGGAATAATATTTTTAAGCTCAACACGGTTAACCTTTATTCCCCATTTATCAGTAGCCTCATCGAGAATAGCGGTCATTTTACCGTTAATAGTATCTCTTGAGGTTAAGGTGCCGTCAAGCTCTAATTCGCCAACGAGATTTCTAAGAGTTGTAGCGGTTAAATTTTCGAGAGCATTTATTGGATTAACAACACCATAGGTATAAAGCTTTGCATCATAGATATGGAAATAAACAACAGTATCAATACGCATTGTAACATTATCTTTAGTAATAACCGGCTGAGGCGGTGAATCCAAAACCTGTTCCTTTAAGGTTATGCGTTTTGAAATCTTTTCAAGTAACGGAATTTTAACATGAAGACCTGCATCCCAAGTTGTTTTATACTTACCTAAAAATTCAATAACATACTCGGTTGCTTGCGGAACAACACGCACATTTGGAATTATAATAATAAATAAAACGATTAAAATAATTAATACTAACAAACTAATCACTCCTATTTTATCAAAGCGTTTGCTAACTTTTTATTTTTATGAATAATCGGTAAAAGATTATCAAATGAAGCTAAGAAATGTTTATCAACCTCGAGCATTTCTCTAATAGCGGCAGTTATATTCTCGTTTTTATAAGCAGCCGCACAAAGAACAGCAACAAGGATATTAACGGTATCCTTATCCCCTTTTAAATATGCATCCTCAAAAACATCATAAAGCTTCTTAATTTGCTTTTTAGAACCATTTTCAAAGGTGTTTTTAAGATTAGGAACTAAAGATTCGCCAAAGAAATTGATATAAAGGAAATTGCCATAAACCGCAATATGCTCTTTATATTCTTCCTTCATAGTTGGATATACATCGAGCATCTTCTTTGCAAATCCTGTAACGGTCATAGTACCCGATTTAGAAGCTGAAGGAAGCTCAATATTATTGTTTCCAACTCTTTTAGCTGTTATACCGAGTTCTTTTCTGAGTGTTGCGGCAAAG
>CAJGDQ010000074.1 GCA_904502215.1 Clostridiaceae bacterium | reverse complement strand
ATTTTGCCTTTATATAAATATTCGGCATTTATTTGTTTTTCTTTTAAATTCATTATTTTGTCCTCTCTAAAATATACTTGAATATAGATAAAAATATGGAGTGATAAAATTGGAAAAAATAGTAAGACCAAAGGAATACGATTATTTTGAAAGACAAAAGCTAATTTCCGCTCTTTGCGAAAAATATAGTATAATAAAAAAGATAACAATTGGCAGAAGTTGCGGCGGAAAGGAGATAACGGCCCTCAAAATAGGCTCAGCTTCACAGTATTGTTTATTAACAGCCGCTTTTCACGGTAGCGAAAGAATAACCTCAACCGTTCTTTTAATGTATCTTGAAGAGTTGGCGGAAGCTATTACCAAGGATAGCTATATTGCGGGATTAAAGGTTAGCCGAGCACTTCACGGAAGAGGGGTTATAATCGTTCCTTGCGTTAACCCTGATGGTTGTGATATATCCTTAATGGGCTCTAAAGCTTGTGGCAGTTTAGCACCCAAAATCGAAAAGCTTTGCAAAAACGATTTTGAACATTGGAATGCAAATCTTCGTGGTGTTGATATAAATCATAATTTCAATGCAGGTTGGGAAGAATTGCACGACAAGGAAAAAGCCGAAGGCATTTTAGGACCTTCTCCCAGCCGTTTCGGTGGTTTTTCTCCCGAAAGTGAGCCTGAAACACTAAGTCTTACCGAGCTTTGCCGCACTACCTATATTCGCCACGTTTTAGCACTTCACTCTCAGGGTGAGGTTATATATTGGAGTTATGGCAAAAAACAGCCTCTCAGAAGCAGAAAAGTGGCTGAAATTATGGCAACCTCTTCGGGATATGCTCTTGATTATCCTGTGCCAATAGCTACGGGAGGCGGCTTTAAGGATTGGTTTATTGAAGAATTTAACCGCCCTGGTTTTACGGTTGAATTAGGTCTTGGCGAAAATCCGTTGCCCGCCGAGGATGCAAAGAAGATATATTATAGGGTTAGAGAAATGCTAACACTTTATACTATTATGTAAATTAATCCGCCGATATTAAATTATATCGGCGGTTTCTTTTATGTTTAGTTTGTTGAAAAGCTTTTCGGGAACTGCAAAATTCAGTGCTTTTTCGGCTATTTCAACTGTGCACTTAGCGATTTTTTCAAGCTCCCCATCAATAGAAATATAAAAATTATCATCGGCCTCAAGCTTTATCTTTTTAGCCCTTACGTAATTAACAAGTTTTTCGAACTTGGGGTTATCAAGGTGGGTTCCGTTTTTATATTCGTTAATAAGGGATATAAATTTAAGCCTAGAAACAGGGTTAACATGGCAAACCTCGATAAGACCATCATCATCAAGAGATTTTGGAGCGCATTTATAAGAGCCGCCAACATATCTTCCGTTGCAAAGGGTGCAAAGAAGCATATTATCCCCGCCGATTCGCTTGCCATCGGCTATAAGCTTGCAATAGGTTTTCATGCCCTTTAATAGCCCTGTAACAACACCTGTTGTATAGGCGTTGCTGCCGCCGATTAAAAACTTTCTGCGAACCTTGAGCATAGTTCTGAGCACTACTGTATCAAATCCGAAATGAACGGCATTTATAGCATATTTTCCGCAAACCTTTAAGGCATCAATTTTATGATTTTTGGCAGTTGTTAAAGCTTTTATATCCGAAAAATCCTCGGCTGAGCCATAATATTTAATAAAATCGTTTCCGCTGCCGCAGGGGAAAACGGTAACGCTTGCGTTATCAAAGCCTATAACACCATTAACAACCTCGTTTAAGGTGCCATCGCCTCCGCAAGAATAAAACCTATATTCTTGCTCTTCGTCTTTTAAAACCTCTTTGATATATGAGGTTGCGGATAAGGGGGCGGTTGTTCTATAAATTTCGTAATTTTCAATTCCCGCTTTTTCAACAGATGCTTTAACAAACTCGGTTGCATCTTCCTTTCCTGCTGCGGGATTAACTATAAATATATGTTTCATTTTATGCACCACACTTTAAATTTAATTTTAAGAAAATTTTGTCGAAAAGTCAATTAGTTTTTATAAATATATAGTAAATAATAAATAAGTATTTACTTTAAAAAAATTTTGTCGTAAAATAGAATGGAATAATTTTTTTGGAGAATACAATGCTTAGAAGATATTTTGGCGATAAAGCCTTTTATAAAAGGCTACTTGTTTTAGCAATTCCGATTATGCTTCAAAACGGAATAACCAACTTTGTTAATATGCTTGATAATGTTATGGTTGGAAGAATCGGCACCCTTGAGATGACAGGGGTTGCCGTTACCAATCAGTTGATATTTGTTTTCAATCTTTGCATTTTTGGGGCTATTTCGGGAGCGGGAATTTTTGGTGCTCAGTTTTTTGGAAAAGGGGACACTAAGGGAGTTCGCTATACCTTTAGATTTAAAATTCTTTTTTGTTCGGCACTTTGTTTATTAGGGATACTGATTTTTCTTTTTGGCGGAAATCTGCTTATTAGTCTTTATCTTAAGGGCGAGGGAACTGCTGCTGATATTGAGGCATCATTAGGCTTTGCAAGAGAATATATGCTAATTATGCTTATAGGCCTTTTGCCATATACAATAGCTCAATGCTTTTCAAGCACCCTAAGGGAAACAGGCAAAGCTGTGCCACCAATGACTGCCGGCATAATCGCAGTTTTTATAAATTTGGTTCTTAATTATTTATTGATTTTTGGGAAGCTTGGTTTTCCGAAGCTTGGCGTTGCAGGAGCGGCGATAGCAACCGTTATTTCAAGATTTGCCGAGCTTGCAATGGTTGTTTTGTGGACTATAATTAACCGCAGGAAAAACGAATTTATTGTTGGAGCCTTTAAGAGCATTTATATCCCGATAAGACTTATAAAGGATATAACAGTTCGAGGTCTTCCGCTTATGCTTAATGAAACTTTATGGGCGGCTGGTATGGCAATGCTTAGCCAATGCTATTCTTTAAGGGGACTTTCGGTTGTTGCGGCAAATAATATTTGCCAAACCTTCTTTAATGTTTTCTCGGTTTCTTTCTTATCGGTTGGAGTTGCAATCGGAATAATTTTAGGTCAAATGTTAGGCTCGGGAGAGCTTTTGGAGGCCAAGAAAACTGCTGTTAGAGCAATAGCCTTCTCGGTTTTATTAGGCTTCTTCATTGCGGCGGTTTATGTTGTTGCCGCTGAGTTTATACCTCTGATTTATAACACTAATGATGAAGTTCGCTTGTTGGCAACAAGACTTATGCAGGTTTCTGCACTCGCAATGCCGATAGAGGCCTTTGCAAATGCATCATATTTCACATTGCGTTCGGGTGGAAAAACGGCAGTAACCTTTATTTTCGATAGTGGCTTTACTTGGTTGGTGGCTGTGCCTACCGCATTTGTTTTGAGCCGTTTCACCTCGGTTGGTATTATAGTTCTATTCGCTATTTGCCATGCGGTTAATATAATAAAAGATATAATAGGCTATTATTTTGTTAAAAAAGGAATTTGGATAGAAAACCTTACTGTTTAGGAGAAATTTATGGCTAATGATAAAATCATTATAAAGGGAGCAAATGAGCATAACCTTAAAAATGTTAATCTCGAAATCCCGAGGGACAAGCTGGTTGTTTTCACAGGACTTTCGGGAAGCGGTAAATCCTCTTTGGCTTTTGATACTATATATGCCGAGGGTCAAAGAAGATATGTTGAATCGCTTTCTTCCTATGCCCGTCAGTTTTTGGGACAAATGGAAAAGCCCGATGTTGATAGCATTGAGGGGCTTTCTCCCGCTATATCCATAGACCAAAAAACAACCTCTAAAAACCCTCGTTCAACCGTTGGAACGGTTACCGAAATATATGATTATCTCCGTCTTTTATATGCAAGGGTTGGTGTGCCTCATTGTCCTGTTTGCGGAAAGGAAATAAGTCAGCAAACAACCGACCAAATTGTTGATACGGTTATGAAGCTTCCGATGGGTAGCAAAATTCAGGTTCTTTCTCCCGTTGTTAAAGGAAGAAAAGGTGAGCACGCTAAGGAACTTGAGAATGCGAGAAAATCGGGCTATGTTAGGGTTAGAATAGATGGAAATATCTATGACCTTTCGGAAGAAATTAAGCTTGATAAAAACAAAAAGCATATAATCGAGGTTATAGTTGACCGCCTTGTTATAAAAGATGAAGTTCGTTCAAGACTTGCTGATAGTATCGAAACGGCGGTAGCTTTGTCAGGCGGTTTGGTTGCGGTTGCTGTTGTTGATGGGGAGGAGCTTCAGTTTTCCCAAAGCTATGCCTGTGATGAACACGGCATAAGCATCCCCGAGCTTACTCCAACTATGTTTTCCTTCAATAATCCGATGGGCGCTTGTCCAACCTGCACAGGTATCGGTGTTTTTATGAAGATAGACCCAAGACTAATTATAAGTGATGAAGAAAAAAGCTTGCTTGAGGGTTGTATCAGGGCTTCGGGTTGGGGAGTTAATACCTGGTTTAATCCCGATTCGAGCAGTATTGCTGAAATGTATTACAAAGGAATTGCTGAGCATTATGGCTTTGATGTAAACACTCCTTGGAAGGATTTGCCCGAAAAGGCTAAGATGAAGGTTCTTTATGGAACGGGCGAAGAAAAAATCAAGCTTGTTCGCAATTCTATGTATGGTGGCGGCACCTATTATGCAGCCTTTGAAGGAGTTATCAATAACCTTGAAAGGCGCTATAAGGAAACAACAAGCGATTATTCAAGAAATGATATTGAAAGCTATATGACCGAGAGCGCTTGCCCCGATTGTAAGGGCGCAAGACTTAAGGCTGAGTATTTAGCTGTTACTGTTGGCGGCAAGAATATCAAAGAGTTTTGCGATATGTCGGTAGCAAAGGAATTGGAATTTATAAACACTCTTGAATTTTCTCAAAGGGATTCTATGATAGCTAAGCCTATCTTGAAAGAGATTAAGGAAAGGCTTACTTTTTTACAAAGTGTTGGACTTGAATATCTTGATTTATCTCGCTCTTCAGGAACTCTTTCAGGCGGTGAAAGTCAGAGAATAAGGCTTGCAACCCAAATAGGCTCTTCCCTTATGGGAGTGCTTTATATTCTTGATGAGCCGAGTATTGGACTTCATCAAAGGGATAATGAAAGGCTTATTGCAACCCTTAAAAGACTTCGTGATTTAGGTAATACCGTTATCGTTGTTGAACACGATGAGGATACTATGCGAGCCGCCGATTATATCGTTGATATAGGTCCCGGAGCGGGTATTCACGGCGGTAATGTTGTTTTTGCGGGAAGCCTTGATGAGCTTAAAAAATGCGAAAATTCGATTACCTCGGATTATCTAACGGGAAGAAAAGCTATCCCTGTTCCAACTAATAGGAGAAAGGGAAATGGCAGTTATCTCACCTTTAAGGGAGCGGCTGAAAATAACCTTAAGAATATAAATGTTAAAATTCCGCTTGGAACCTT
>CAJGDQ010000073.1 GCA_904502215.1 Clostridiaceae bacterium | reverse complement strand
TTATCATCGAGGTCAACATACTGAGTTGCGATTTGTCCATTCTTAGCAAGTTCTTTAATTAATTCTTCGCTAGCCAAGAATCTACCCTCACCATGAGAAATCGGAACAGAATATACATCGCCAACATTTGTGCCGCTAAGCCAAGGGGACTTATTAGATGCAATTCTTGTTCTAACAATTCTCGATTGATGGCGACCGATGGTGTTAAATGTAAGGGTTGGGCAATTCTCATCAGTATCAATAATTTTACCATATGGAACAAGACCTAACTTTATAAGTGCCTGGAAGCCGTTACAAATACCGCAGATAAGTCCATCACGGTTATCAAGCAAATCGGTTACCTCTTCTTTAATAGCGCCGTTACGGAAGAATGCGGTAATAAATTTACCACTTCCGTCAGGCTCATCGCCGCCCGAGAAACCACCAGGAACAAATATCATTTGAGCAGTTTTAAGCTTATTAGCAAAGCTTTCAACCGAGCGGGAAATTCCATCTGAAGAAAGGTTATTGATAACAAAGATTTCGGGTTCTGCTCCTGCATCTCTCATAGCCTTAGCTGAATCAAATTCGCAGTTAGTGCCAGGGAAAACAGGGATTAAAACCTTAGGTCTTGCAACCTTAATAGCGGGAGCCACACGCTCTTTAGCCTCAAAGGAGAAGTTCTCCATCTTGGAATTAGAATCCTTAATATTGCATTTATAAACGCTTTCGAGCTTATCCTCATAAATGCCAAGGAGCTCTTGAAGTGCGATATTTTCAGCACCATAGGTGATTTTATTATCATCAGTAACAGTTCCGATAACTGTTTCGCCAATATCCTCGGTTACCTCTAAAATAAAGGAAGCATAATTATATCCGAATATATCATTAAGGTTTAAATTATCGCTGAATTTGAATCCAAATCCGTTACCGAAGCACATTTTCATAACAGCTTCAGCAACACCGCCAAGACCTAAAGTATAACAAGCAACAGCTTTGCCTTGGCGCATAAGCTTAGTAACACGAGCAAATACCTTTAACAAGGAATCGGTCTTAGGAAGATTATTTTCATCAAACTCGGGTTTAATTATAACAACTTTATTATTTGCATTCTTAAACTCGGGAGAAACAATATTATCGGTTTTATTTGTTGTAACAGCAAAGGAAACGAGGGTAGGGGGAACATCAAGGTTTTCAAAGCTTCCGCTCATTGAATCCTTACCGCCGATAGAGCCGATTCCAAGCTCTTTTTGAGCCTTGAAAGCACCGAGAAGAGCAGCTAAAGGCTTACCCCAACGCTTGCCATCCTTACCGGGACGCTCAAAGTATTCTTGGAAGGTTAGATAAACATCCTTAAACTCAGCACCTGTTGCAATAAGTTTGGAAACCGATTCAACAACTGCAAGATAAGCACCATGATATGGGCTTTTTTCGGTAACAAACGGGTTATAACCCCAAGCCATAAGTGAGCAATCGTTAGTATGCTTTTTCTCAACCGAGATTTTTTGAACCATAGCTTGAATTGGAGTTAACTGATGCTTACCGCCAAAGGGCATTAAAACAGTGCCTGCGCCAATAGTTGAGTCAAACTGTTCAGAAAGACCACGCTTAGAGCAAATATTAAGGTCATCAGCCAATGCTTTGATATTATCGGTAAAGTTACCATCAATTTTCTTGGAATAATCCTCGGGTTTTGCGGGGGTAATATCAATATGCTTTTCAGCACCATTTGAATTAAGGAACTCACGGCTGATATCAACAATTGTTTTGCCATTCCAATGCATAACAAGTCTGGCTTCTTCGGTGATATCGGCAACCTTAACAGCCTGAAGATTTTCTTGTTTTGCAAGCTCTAAGAAGCGGTCGATGTTTTCTTTTTCGATAACAACAGCCATTCTTTCTTGAGATTCGCTGATAGCAAGCTCGGTGCCGTCAAGTCCATCATATTTCTTAGGAACTGCGTTAAGGTTAATCAAAAGACCATCAGCAAGCTCACCAATAGCAACAGAAACACCGCCTGCGCCAAAGTCGTTACAACGCTTAATCATACGGCAAGCTTCATAGTTTCTGAAAAGTCTCTGAAGCTTTCTTTCCTCAGGAGCGTTACCTTTTTGAACCTCAGCACCACAGGTTTCAAGAGATTCAAGTGTATGAGATTTAGAAGAGCCTGTAGAACCGCCGCAGCCATCTCTTCCTGTGCTTCCGCCAAGAAGAATAACAACATCACCCGGCTCTGGTCTTTCTCTTCTAACATTTTCAGCAGGGGCAGCTGCAATAACTGCACCGATTTCCATACGCTTTGCAGCATAGCCATCGTGGTAAATTTCATCTACAATACCTGTTGCAAGACCAATTTGGTTACCATAGGATGAATAACCATCAGCAGCAGTTGTTACAAGCTTTCTTTGAGGGAGCTTACCGGGCATTGTGTCTTTAACACTTTTTAAGGGGTTAGCAGCACCTGTTACACGCATTGCACCATAAACATAGCTTCTGCCTGAAAGCGGGTCTCTAATAGCGCCGCCGATACAGGTTGCAGCACCGCCAAAGGGTTCAATTTCGGTTGGGTGGTTATGGGTTTCATTCTTGAAAAGGAGAAGCCAAGGCTCAGTTTTACCTTCAACCTCAACGTCAATCTTAACGGTGCAGGCATTGATTTCCTCAGATTCATCCAGCTTTTCAAGCTTGCCTTCCTTTTTAAGATATTTAACAGCAATTGTTGCAAGGTCCATAAGGCAAATAGGCTTTGTGCGACCAAGTTCTTTGCGGGTTTCGATATACTCATTATATGCCGACTGCAAAAGCTCATCCTCAAAGGTAACGTTATCAATGTTGGTGAGGAAGGTGGTGTGACGGCAATGGTCAGACCAATATGTATCTATCATACGAATTTCGGTGATAGTTGGGTCTCTATCTTCAGTTTTGAAGTAGTTTTGACAAAATTCGATATCATCAGCGTCCATAGCAAGACCATAGGTTTTAACAAACTCCTCAAGACCTTTTCTATCAAGCTTAATAAAACCGTCAAGAGTTGCAACGGTTGTTGGGATTTCATAGTTAATTTTAAGGGTTTCGGGCTTCTCGAGACTTGCCTCACGAGCTTCAACAGGGTTGATAACATACTTCTTTATCGCAGCAAGCTCGCTATCGCTTACATTACCATAGAGAAGATAAACCTTTGCGGTTTTAACTGTGGGGCGGTCTTTTTGAGATATGATTTGGATACATTGAGCAGCCGAATCAGCTCTTTGGTCGAACTGACCGGGGAGGAACTCGGTTGCAAAAACTGTTGCACCCTTAGTATCAATATCTTCCGAAGTTGTATCAAGCTGAGGCTCTGAGAAAACAGTGCCAACGGTATATTTAAAAAGTTCTTCTTCAATATTTTCAACATCATATCTATTGATAACTCTAACATCTTCAACCGAAGAAATTTGCAAGAGTTCGTTTATATTCTTTAAAAGAGATTTAGCTTCATTAGCTAGCTCTTTTTTCTTTTCAACAAAAATTCTATATACCATTATATTACCTCCTTATGCCTTTAAAGCCTTAGCGCCGATATCCTTGCGATAGAAGGCGTTGCCAAACTTTACTTTATCCACTTTGCTATAAGCATTGTTAATAGCAGTTTTTAAATCCTCACCTATAGCGGTAACACCTAAAACTCTACCGCCGGCAGTTTTAAGAACACCATCATCAAGCCTTGCACCTGCAACATAAACGCTATCTTTAACGCTATTATCAATATTAAGCTCAAATCCGCTTTCATATTTTTGAGGATATCCGTTCGAAGCCATAACAACACAAGCGGCACTCTTATCGCTGAATTTAACCTCGCAAGTATCAAGTGTGCCATTAGTTACAGATTGCATTACAGTTAATAAATCGCTTTCAAGAAGTGGTAAAACAACCTGAGTTTCGGGGTCACCAAAACGGCAGTTATATTCGATAACCTTAGGTCCTTTTTCGGTGAGCATTAGTCCGAAATATAGGCAACCCTTAAAGGTTCTGCCTTCGCTATTCATAGCATTAATGGTTGGAAGGAAAATGGTTTCCATGCAAACCTTAGCAATATCTTCGGTGTAATAGGGGTTAGGAGCAATAGTTCCCATGCCGCCTGTATTAAGTCCCATATCGCCATCAAGGGCTCTTTTATGGTCCATTGAAGAAATCATTGGAACAACGGTTTTGCCATCTGTAAAGGAAAGAACCGATACCTCAGGGCCAGTTAAAAATTCTTCAATAACAATATTGCTTCCGCTATCACCGAAAATCTTGTCCTCCATCATTGAGGTAACTGCAGCCTTAGCGTCCTCACGGGTTTCAGCGATAATAACGCCTTTACCGAGAGCTAAGCCATCGGCTTTAATAACTGTTGGAATGGGTGCAGTATCGAGATATTTTAAAGCAGTTTCCTTATCGCTGAATACCTCATATTCGGCGGTTGGAATATTATATTTTTTCATAAGGTTTTTAGAAAACACCTTACTGCCTTCAATAATTGCTGCCTTTTTATCAGGGCCAAAGCAGGGAACACCCACCTTATTTAAAGCATCAACTGCACCGAGCACTAACGGGTCATCAGGAGCAACAACAGCATAATCAATTTTATTGTTTACTGCAAATTCAACCTGTTTTTCAATATCTTTAGCACCGATATCAACACAAATTGCATCCTCAGCCATACCGCCATTACCAGGCAAAGCATAAATTTCGGTTATAGTTTTATTTTCTTTAAGTTTTTTAATTATGGCGTGCTCACGACCGCCGCCGCCAATAACCATTACCTTCATTTTATTTCTCCTTAATCGTATATCGGGAATTTAGCACAAAGCTCTTTAACTTCTTCTGCAATTCTTTCTTTGGAATTTTCAAAATCGTTAACAACATCGCTAATCCATTTTGCAATTTTAACCATTTCAGCCTCTTTAAAACCACGAGAAGTAACTGCAGGAGTGCCGATTCGAAGACCGCTGGTTATAAACGGGCTTAATGGCTCATTCGGAATAGTATTTTTATTAGCAGTAATATGAACTTCATCTAGTCTTTGCTCAAGTTCTTTACCTGTGATACCCATATTAGTAAGCTTTAAGAGCATAAGATGGTTATCAGTGCCGCCTGAAACAATATCAAATCCTTCTTTTATAAGAGCTTCGCAAAGAGCGGCAGCGTTCTTAACAATTTGTTCTTGATATGCTTTAAACTCATCGGTTAAAGCCTCACCCAAAGCTACAGCCTTTGCGGCGATAATATGCATTAAAGGACCGCCCTGAGTGCCCGGGAAAACAGCTTTATCAATAGCTTTTGCAAATTCCTCTTTGCAAAGAATAAGACCGCCACGAGGACCTCTGAGGGTTTTATGGGTAGTTGTTGTAACGACATCAGCATAGGGAACAGGTGAAGGATGAACTCCGGCAGCAACTAGACCTGCAATATGAGCCATATCAACCATAAAATAAGCGCCAACCTCATCGGCTATTTCTCTGCAACGCTTAAAATCAATTGTTCTTGAATATGCACTAGCACCAACTAACAAAAGCTT
>CAJGDQ010000072.1 GCA_904502215.1 Clostridiaceae bacterium | reverse complement strand
TGCTGTATTCATCTTAAGGCCTTCGATATCCTCGGTAACCTTTTTGATAGTTCTATGCATTTCAGCCTCGATTTCCTTGCGGAAGCCTGTTTCATCAGTCATAATTGAACTAAGAGCCCAAACCTTATCAAGGAAACGCTTGCTACCCTTAATTGAAGACATGCTCCAAGGCGCAGCCTTCTCGAAATCGCCGATAAACATTTCGTAAACACGCATTGTATCAGCGCCATAATTCTCGATAATCTCATCGGGGTTAACAACATTGCCACGTGATTTAGACATCTTCTCCCCGTTTTCACCCAAAATCATACCATGACTTGTTCTCTTAGCATAAGGCTCGGAGGAAGGCACAACACCGATGTCATAAAGGAATTTATGCCAGAAACGGCTATATAACAAGTGAAGTGTTGTATGCTCCATACCGCCGTTATACCAGTCAATCGGGCTCCAATATTCAAGTGCCTCTTTAGAAGCCAATTCCTTGTCATTATGCGGGTCGCAATAACGGAGGAAATACCAAGAAGAACCTGCCCACTGAGGCATAGTGTCGGTTTCTCTCTTTGCGGGCGCTCCGCAATGAGGACAGGTAGTATTAACCCAGTCAGTCATCTTAGCAAGCGGAGATTCGCCATTATCGGTTGGCTCATAAGAATCAACATTTGGAAGAACCAACGGAAGTTCACTTTCATCAAGTGGAACATAGCCGCACTTTTCGCAATAAACCATAGGAATAGGCTCGCCCCAATATCTTTGGCGAGAAAATACCCAGTCACGAAGCTTATAATTTGTTTTAACAAAGCCTAAACCTTTTTCGGTTAACCATTCCTGGATTGCCTTTTTAGCCTCTTCAACCGAGAGACCGTTAAGGAAATCGGAATTAACGAGAACACCCTCGGAGCATTCGGTATATGCAGCCTTTTGAACATCCTCGCCGCCTGATACTACCTCAATAATCGGCAAACCGAATTTCTTGGCAAAATCCCAGTCACGAGTATCATGAGCCGGAACAGCCATAATAGCGCCTGTTCCATAAGAAATAAGAACATAGTCAGAAATGAAAATCGGGATTTCGGTATTATTAACAGGGTTAATAGCAGTAACGCCCTCAAGCTTAACACCGGTTTTATCCTTAGCAAGCTCGGTTCTCTCGAAATCGGATTTCTTAGAAGCCTCGGTTTGATAAGCCTTAACTTCATCCATATTGGTAATCTTATCAGCCCATTTTTCAAGCAAAGGATGCTCGGGAGACATAACCATATAAGTAGCACCGAAAAGAGTATCGGCACGGGTGGTGAAAATTTCAAAGGTATCGCCTATGTTAGTGCTAAAGGTAACCTGAGTGCCGTAGGACTTGCCTATCCAGTTTCTTTGCTGAGTTTTAACACGCTCGATAAAATCAACATCCTCAAGGCCCTCAAGCAACTTTTCAGCATAATCTGTTATTTTAAGCATCCATTGGCTCTTCTCTTTTTGAACAACCTCGCTGCCGCAACGCTCACAAACGCCATTAACAACCTCTTCATTTGCAAGAACACATTTACAAGAGGTGCACCAGTTAACGGCCATCTTGCTCTTATATGCCAAGCCCTTTTTAAAGAGTTGAAGGAAAATCCACTGAGTCCACTTATAATAAGCGGGGTCGGTTGTGTTAACCTCTCTAGACCAATCAAAAGAGAAGCCAAGGCTCTTCAACTGACGCTTAAAGTTAGCGATATTATTCTCGGTAACAATAGAAGGATGGATATGATTTTTAATAGCAAAGTTTTCGGTTGGAAGACCAAAAGCATCCCAACCCATAGGATAAAGAACATTGAATCCCTGAAGTCTTTTCTTACGGCAAACAATATCAATTGCGGTGTAAGAACGGGGATGACCTACGTGAAGTCCCTGACCTGAAGGATAAGGAAATTCAACAAGTCCATAGAACTTAGGAAGCGAATAATCATTTTTAGCCGCAAAAGTTTCCTTTTCATCCCATATATTTTGCCACTTTTGCTCTATTTGTTTGTAATCATAAAAATTCATAACTTAGTCCCCCTCGGAAATTTCAAGAATTTCGTTCATATCAACAATTTCGCCATCGCTCCACATTTTGTCAAGCGAATAGAATTCACGTTCATTTCTGCCAAAAATATGAACAATAACACTGCCATAATCTAAAACAATCCAACCGGTGCTTCTGCCCTCAATATGATGCGGCATTACACCCGCCTCTTTAAGCTTTTCCTCAACCTCATCGCAAAGAGCACGAACCTGGGTTGAAGAATTGGCAGTGCAAAGTAAGAAATACTCACCCAACACGGTTAGTTTATCGATTTTAACAGCAGCAATCTCTCTACCCTTTTTGGCATTAATTGCATTTGCCGCAATTTTTAAAATTTCAAAAGCTTCCATCAGTTACCTTCCTTTAATAAGGCCTCGTTAAAGGCCGCAATAGTATCGGGGTGAATTGGGTTTGAACCTTCAACCAATTCATTTATAGTATATTTCAAGGCATAAACAATAGCCTTGTTATAATCTTCATCAACTAATTTTCTTATAACATCAACATCATCATAATCTCTATCGGCTGATGTGAAATCAGCAAGAAATAAAACCTTGGTTATAAGAGGCATATCAGCCTTGCCTGTTGTATGATAGCGAACAGCATCAAGAATATCCTCATCCTCAATTTTGAGAAAGTTTTTAATATATGCCGTTCCCGAAATTGCATGCCATAACTTTTCGGCATTTTTTTCAACAGCACTCAGCATTATACCAAAGGTTTCAAAGATTTTCAAGTGGTCTTCTTCGGGAAGATTTTTTGTTACATCGTGAAGCAATCCCGCAAGATAACATTTATCCTCATCGGCTCCGTAAAGCCTTGCTAAACGAACTGCCTCATCAGCAACACAAAGGGAATGATTATATCTTTTCTCATATAAATTCTCCCTTAAAACCGATTTATATTTTTCTAAAAGGTTCTTATCGAGCATATTCTTCCCTTTCTTTTAAAAATTCAAATATTTTCTTTGGCAACAGTTCATTAGAATTAAAAAAATCATTTCTAATCTCGGTTGAAGAAACAAGTGGTATCTTTTCCTCCATAACCTTAATATTCATACCTTTTTTTCTAAAAGCTTCAACTGATTTTGAAAATTCCAATTCATCGGTATCTAAACGTTTGAAAACAATAAAATCCATCATTTTCATAAGCTCTTCCGATTTATACCAATTCGGGAAATAAACCAACATATCCCCGCCCATAACAAAAGAGAACTTAGTATCGGGATATTTTTTAATTAATTCGCAAACAGTATCAAAGGTATAGCTTTTGCCTTCTCTTTCAAACTCTATAAGGCAAAGCTCAACCTTTTCAAAATCATTTGCCGCTATTTTGCACATTTCAATTCGGTTTTCATCCGAAATTAAATTTGAGCTTGATTTATGAGGCGGAATTTTATCTGGCAAAAGCAATATTTTGCCTATTTCCTCATCAGCATTCAATGCCTTTAATATCTCATAATGACCGATATGAAAAGGATTAAATGTTCCGCCGAAAAGAGCGGTTATCGGCATTATTTCACCAACTTAATCTCTTTATTATTCTTGCTTTCTTTATATAAAATAAACCTTGTTCCTATAACCTGAACAACATCAGCCTCGGTAGCCTCTGCTAAGGCATTAGCAGTATCTCTAACCGAGGTGGGACAGGTTTCAAGATTTCTAAGTTTAATAAGTTCACGAGCCTCTAAAGCATCAGCAACCTGTTTAACAGTATTATCAGTTATACCTGATTTGCCGATTTGCAAAATGGTTTCATAACTGTTTGCCATACCTCTAAGCTGTGCACGCTGTCTACTATTAAGCATAAATTTACTCCTCAATATATTTTAAAAGTTCTTCTCTGAATTTTATTAAGGCTCTGCCTCTATGGCTAACCTTATCCTTCTCCTCGGCTGAAACCAAGCCGAAGCAACCTATTTCACTAATAAATAGCGGGTCATAACCAAATCCGTTAGTTCCCTTTTCTTCAAAAGCGATATGTCCATGGCACTCGCCTCTAACGGTAAACTCTCTGCCATCAGGAAAAACGCAAGCAATAGCGGCAACATAATATGCCGTGCGTTTTTCCATAGGAACACCCTCTAATTCCTTTAGAATTTTAAGGTTATTCTTTTCGTCATTACCGTGGCCGCCTGAATATCTTGCAGAATATATGCCTGGAGCACCGTCAAGATAATCTACGCAAATTCCAGAATCATCAGCGACACTCATATAGCCTGTCCTCAAAAGACCTGCCTTGGCCTTGAGTATTGCATTTTCTTCAAAGGTTGTTCCTGTTTCCTCGATTTCTTCTAAAGGAGAATCCAAATCCTTTTCACAAATAACCTCAAAGCCCATTGGAACTAAAATACGGCTTAATTCCTCAAGCTTTTTCAAATTTTTTGTTGCAATAAAAACCTTCATTCTTCTGCCTCTACATCAAAAATTCCTTCGATAAATTCCTTAGCGTTAAATGGCTGCAAATCATCAATTCCCTCGCCAACGCCAATAAATTTAACAGGTATTGAAAGCTCGTTTTTAATAGCTATAACTATACCGCCCTTTGCGGTGCCATCAAGCTTGGTTAGAACAATTCCTGTAATATCAGTAACATTCTTAAATTCCCTTGCCTGATTAACGGCATTTTGACCTGTTGCGGCATCTAAAACAAGTAGGGTTTCAACACTCGAATCCGGCAATTCTCTAGCGATTACTCGGTTCATTTTAGCAAGCTCATCCATAAGATTTTTCTTATTATGAAGTCTTCCGGCAGTATCGCAAATGATAACATCGGCATTTTTCGCTTTAGCAGATGCTATAGTATCGAAAACAACTGATGCGGGGTCGGAGCCTTCAACACTCTTAACCATTTGAACGCCGGCTCTTTCGGCCCAAATAGCAAGCTGGTCGATAGCGGCGGCACGGAAGGTATCCGCAGCACCTAAAACAACATTCTTGCCCTGATTTTTAAGCTGAGCCGAAATTTTTCCGATAGAGGTTGTTTTGCCAACGCCGTTAACTCCGATAACAAGGATAACCGAGGGCTTGGTATCAAGCCTTAAGCCCTCATCCTCTCCTAGCATATCGGCCATAATTTGCTTCATAATGCCTTTAATTTGCTGAGGGTCCTTAATACCTGTTTCCTTGATTTTTGCTCTAAGCATATCGCATATCTTAGTTGCGGTGGCAACCCCAATATCCGACATAACAAGTATTTCCTCAAGTTCTTCAAAAAGCTCCTCATCAATCTTGGTGAAGCTGTTAATGATGCTGTTAACACCATCGGTTATAGAATTTCGGGTTTTCTTTAAACCCTCTTTAATTTTATTAAAAAATCCCATTAAATCACCTTAAATTTAATTATGCGCCCTGATTTTCAAGCAATTTCTTTTCAAGCTCAGCAACATTAAGCTCTAAAAGCTTGGTGATACCCTTTTCTTGCATTGTAACACCATAGAGCATATCAGCAGCTTCCATAGTGCCTCTTCTATGAGTTACGCAAATAAACTGGGTTGCAAAGCCTGATTGCTTCATATAATCAGCAAAACGTTCAAC
>CAJGDQ010000071.1 GCA_904502215.1 Clostridiaceae bacterium | reverse complement strand
TGGCGAAATGACCTCGGTTGGTATGAACGAACAATCGATTTTAGACGGTGATAAATTTGAAATTACATACACCATCAGCTAAGCTTAGAGAAACATTGGTTTTAACCCTTTTAGGAGTGTTAATGTATGTTTCTCAGGTTTTAATGTCGCAGCTGCCAAATATAGAAATAGTTACTCTTTTGATAGTTCTAACAACAAAGAAATTCGGGTATAAAGCGTTAATTTCGGTTTATGTCTTTGTTGGACTTGAGATTTTAACTTATGGAATATCAGATTGGGTTATCAAATATTTATATGTTTGGGCGGTTTTATGCTTTATTATTTGCATGTCAAGGAAAATAGAGGGCGCATTATTTTATACTCTAATTTCCTCGGTTTTTGGTTTGCTATTTGGCATACTTTGTTCGCCTGTTGATTTCTTTATAGGTGGATTTGCTTACGGAATAACTAGTATAGTAAAAGGTATTCCGTTTGATTTATTGCATGGTTTTGGCAATTTCTTAACAGTTATTTTGCTTTATAGACCTCTTAAAAAAGCGCTTGATAAGGCCATAAAATATTAAATTCTATCCTCAGTAGAGAATGTTTTTCAAACTCTACTGAGGATGTTTTTTTGGTAGAGAAGCAAAATGCAACAGTATATTGAAAAATTTAGAATTTGCAGTAAAATATAAATATAAAACTTAAAGGAGCAAGTTATGAGCTATAAAATTATTACCGATTCGGCTGCAAATTTAACCGATGAGCAAATTAAAGATTATGATACTGAAATTATTTCCCTTAAATATAATATTGATGGAAAAGATTATGATAGTTATATAAAAGGAGTTAAAACTGATTTTTCTCCCGTTTATAAGCTTCTTCGTGAAAAGGCTATGATAACAACCTCTCTTGCAAATAGAGGGGATTGCGATAAGGTTATACTGCCTGTTTTACAAAGCGGCGAGGATGTTTTGGTGCTTGCTTTTTCTTCGGGACTTTCGGGCACCTGTCAAAATATTAAGCTTGCGGCCGAGGATTATAAAGAAATGTTCCCCGATAGAAAGATTATCGTTGTTGATAGTCTTTGCGCATCTATGGGTCAGGGAATGCTTGTTTATTATGTTTCTAAACTTAAGGCCGAAGGCAAAACTATAGAAGAGGCTGCTGAATGGGCTGAAAATAACAAGCTTTCTATTGCCCATATCTTCACCATTGATGATTTATTCTTCTTAAAAAGAGGCGGTAGGCTTTCGGGAACAAGTGCTGTTGTTGGAAGTTTACTTGGAATTAAACCCCTTCTTCATATGGCGGATGATGGTAAGCTTTATGTAACCGGTAAGGTTAGAGGCCGAAAAGCCACTCTTGAATTTCTTGCCGATTCTCTTGGGGAGAAGGGAATAAATATTAAAGAACAAGAGATATTTATTGTTCATGGCGATTGTCTGGAGGATGCTAAAACTCTTGGTAAAATGATTTTGGATAAATACAAGGTTAAGGGTATTACATATAACATCCTAGACCCCGTAATCGCTGCTCACGCAGGCCCCGGAACACTAGCTGTGTTCTTTATCGGAAAAGAAAGATAAAATTAAAAGACCGCAATAGCGGTCTTTTATTATGTCATTTTTTCTTGTTTGACTTTATGGTCTATAATGTGGCGAGAGGCGAGCTCTTTCTTAATATCATCAACGCTAATTCCCATTTCAACCATCATAACCATTATATGATAAGCAAGGTCGGCAACCTCATAAACGGTTTCTTTTTTATCATTAGCTTTTGAAGCTATGATAACCTCGGTGCATTCCTCACCGATTTTCTTCAATATTTTATCAATTCCCTTTTGGAAAAGATAGGTGGTATAAGAACCTTCGGGAAGGTCTTTTTTTCTGCCCTCTAAAAGTTCGTAAAGTCCTTGCATAGAAAAAGCGGAATTTTCTTTAGATTCAAAAACAGGTTTAGTAAAGCAACTGTCAGTCCCTGTATGACAGGCGGGGCCATCTTTTTTAACAAGCACTGTTAAAGCATCCTTATCGCAGTCGGCAGTAATAGATACGATATGCTGATAATTTCCGCTTGTTTCTCCTTTTAGCCAAAGCTCGTTTCTTGAACGGCTATAAAAGCAAGTGAGCTCCTTTTCCATAGAGATTTTAAGGCTTTCCTTATTCATATAAGCCAAGGTTAAAACCTTTTTGGTTTCGGCGTCAACAACGATAGCGGGGATAAGTCCGTTACTATCAAATTTAAGTTCATCAATATTAAGCATATACATTCTCCTTAACTCCTAACAATAATGTTGTTTTCTTTTAGTGTTTTTTTGAGGTCGGCAATTTCAACCTCGCCAAAATGGAATATAGAAGCGGCAAGCCCTGCATCTATATCAGGAATTTCTTTAAAGAGCTTAACAAAATCTTGCTTAGAGCCTGCGCCGCCTGATGCAATAACGGGAACATTAACAGCCTCGCAAACAGCTTTAAGCATCTCTATATCAAAGCCTTTTTTAACGCCATCGGTATCGATAGAGTTAACAACAACTTCGCCGGCCCCAAGCTCAACGCACTTTCTTATCCAAGAAATAGCTTCAATTCCTGTATCCTCACGGCCGCCCTTGGCGAATACTCTGAACTCGCCGTCAACCCTTTTAACATCGGCCGAAATTACAACACATTGGTTGCCATATTTCTTGGCGGCTTCTGATATTAGGTTTGGGTTTTTGATGGCACCTGAATTAACGCTAACCTTATCGGCACCGCATTTTAAAACCCTATCAAAATCTTCTATAGTGTTTATTCCGCCGCCAACAGTTAGGGGGATAAATATGTTTGAGGCGACCTCTTTTAAAATGTCGGTAAATAACTGTCTTCCATCGCTTGAAGCGGTTATATCATAGAAAACAAGCTCATCAGCACCGCAATCACTATAAAACTTTCCAAGCTCAACAGGGGAGGAAACATCATTTAAATTCTTGAAATTAACCCCTTTAACAACCCTGCCATCCTTAACGTCAAGGCAGGGAATTATTCTTTTTGTTATCATTTTGCTGCCTCCAAGGCTTCTTCTAATTTTATAGCACCGATATAATATGCCTTTCCGATAATAGCACCATATAAATCGAGCTTCCTCAAGGCTTTTATATCATCAATCGAGGAAACGCCGCCCGATGCTACAATGTCAATATCAAATCTTTTTGATAATTCCTTATATAATTCTCGGTTAGTGCCTTGCATAGCGCCATCCTTTGAAATATCGGTGCAAATAAGGGTTTTAACCCCTATGTTTTGCATCATTTCGCAAAACTCAATGCCGGAATATTGACTTTTTTCAAGCCAACCCTTGATAGCAACAAAGCCGTCCTTAATATCAACGCCAACGGCAATTCTTTCGCCGTATTTTGCAATTGCTAACTTTAAAAACTCAGGGTTTTCAACTGCGGCAGTTCCGAGAATTACTCGGTCAACACCATTTTCAAGGTATTTTTCAATGGTTTCCATAGAACGAATACCGCCACCGATTTCGGTAAAAAGACCGGTTTCATTAGCGATTTTTTTAACGGTTTCAAGATTTGGAGTTGTGCCATCCTTAGCACCCTCTAAATCTACCATATGAATAAAGCCTGCACCCTTGCTTTCAAAATCTCTTGCGATTTCTATGGGGTTATCGCTATAAACGGTCATTTTATCATAATCGCCCTTTAAAAGACGCACAGCCTTGCCGTTATATAAATCAATTGCGGGAAAAATTTTCATATTAATCTCCTAATTCGCAAAATGCTTTTAAAATGTTAAGTCCAATATTTCCGCTTTTTTCGGGATGGAATTGGCAACCAAAAACATTATCTTTTGCAACTGCAGCGGTTATTTGCTTGCCATATTCACTTGAAGCGATAAGGGCATCCTCGCAGTTATCGGCATAAAAGGAATGAACAAAATAAACACAGTCCCCCTCATTTATATATTTAAAAAGGGGAGAAGCGTTATGGAATTTGAGAGCATTCCATCCAATATGTGGAATTTTAAGATTTTTTGGAATATTGTTTTCCATAGGAATAACATTTCCTGAAATTAGTCCCAAGCCGTTATGCTCGCCATATTCAAAGCTTTTATCGAAAAGCAACTGCATACCAAGGCAAATTCCAAGAAGCTTTTTGCCCTTGTTTGCCTCTTCAATTATCAATTTATCAAGACCGCTATTCCTTAACTTTTCAGCGGCATCTCCGAAAGCGCCAACGCCCGGAAGAACTAATTTATCGGCATTTTTTATATCCTCGGGGTTGCTTGTAATCATAACCTCAGCACCGATTTTCTTAAAAGAAGAAGAAAGGGAAAAGAGGTTTCCAACCCCATAATCAATTATTGCTATCATTAAAGAACACCTTTAGTAGACGGAATTTCATCAGCGTTAGCACTATCAATAGCAACTGCCTGTTTTAAAGCTCTTGCAACCGATTTAAACGTGCCCTCAATTATGTGATGAGAGTTTTTACCTGCAAGCTGATTTATGTGAAGAGTGATACCGGAATTTCTAACAAGACTTAAGAAAAATTCTTCAACAAGCTCAGTATCGAAATCGCCAACCTTTTCAGCGGGGATAGAAAGACCAAAAGAAAGATAATCTCTTCCCGAAATATCAACGGCAGTTTGGATTAAAGCTTCATCCATAGGAAGAAGCATGGAACCATAGCGAATAATACCTCTTTTATCTCCTAGAGCCTCTTTAAGAGCCTGACCTAAGGCAATGCCGATATCTTCAACGGTGTGATGATAATCAACATAGGTATCTCCCTTGCAAGTGATACTCAAATCAAATCTTGCGTGAGAAGCAAAAAGGGTTAACATATGGTCTAAAAATCCACAACCTGTTTTGATTTCACTTTTTCCGCTACCATCCAAATTAAGCTTTAAGCTAATATCGGTTTCATTAGTTTTGCGGTTAATTTCAGCAATTCTCATATTAAAAATCTCCTAAAATTTCTTTAACTTTAGCTATAAATACATCCATTTCTTCTTTCGAACCAATGGTTATTCGGTTATATTCTTTAATTCTCGGATTTTCGAAATGGCGAACCAAAACGCCTTTTTCTTTTAATTTTCCATATAACTCTTTGCCACCGATTTTATCCGATTTTGCAAAGATAAAGTTAGCCTTTGAGGGAAGAACTTTGAAACCAAGGTTTTCAAGTTCTTTAGTAACATTTTCTCTTGTTTCGATAATTCTTTTACAATTATCCATAAAATAAGTATTGTTTCTAATGGCAGTAATACCTGCAATATTTGTTAAGCGGTTTATATTATATGGATTGGTTGAATATTTGATTTTTTCAAGGTCTTCTATGATTTTCTCGTTTGCTATTGCAAATCCAAGTCTAGCACCTGCCAAGCTTCTTGATTTAGAAAAGGTTTGAACGCATAAAAGGTTATCGTAAATCTTAGTAAGCTCAGCACAGCTTTCTCCGCCAAAATCAACATAAGCTTCATCAATTAAAACTATTGAATTGGGGTTTGATTTAACTATGTTCTCAATGGTTGAAAGGGGAAGGGCTATGCCTGTTGGGGCGTTCGGGTTTGCCAAAACAATAAACCTATTTTGCCCTAAAAAAGAGTTTATGTCAATATTAAAATCTTCTAGCAAAGGAAGTATCGTTGGAGTAACATCGTGAAGCTCGGCGAATACCTTATAAAAGCCATAGGTTATATCATTGAAAATCGCACCGTCTTGACCGTATGCCATAAATGCGAAATTCAAAATATCATCCGAGCCGTTAG
>CAJGDQ010000070.1 GCA_904502215.1 Clostridiaceae bacterium | reverse complement strand
CCTCTGGCGCCTGTTTTTCTTTCAACCGTTTGCTCGGCGATTTTCTCGAGCGCCTTTTTATCGAAAACAAGCTCAATTCCATCCATCTTAAATAGGGCTTCGTATTGCTTGATAATCGAGTTTTTGGGCTCGGTCATAATCTTAACAAGCGTTTCCTTATCTATACCCTTTAAAGCGGTTATAACTGGAAGACGGCCAACAAGCTCGGGGATAAGACCGAACTTAACTAAATCCTGATGGGTTGCGGTCATACTTTGAGTTTCAGCCTCAATACTCTTGGGGGATTTAACGGCAGCGCCAAAGCCTAAGCTTGAGCCGCCAACCCTTTTCTCTATCACCTTATCAATACCATCAAAAGCGCCTGCGCAAATAAAGAGGATATTGGTTGTATCAATTTGAATAAACTCTTGTTGGGGATGCTTTCGGCCACCCTGAGGGGGAACATTCGAAACAGTGCCCTCAAGAATTTTAAGTAAAGCCTGCTGAACACCCTCACCGCTTACGTCTCTTGTAATTGAAGCGTTTTCTGATTTTCTTGCAATCTTATCAATCTCATCAACATAGATAATTCCGCGCTCAGCCTTTTCTATATCAAAGTCGGCCGCTTGAATTAAGCGAAGCAAGATATTCTCAACATCCTCACCAACATAGCCGGCTTCAGTAAGCGTTGTTGCATCGGTTATCGCAATCGGAACATTAAGGGTTTTAGCAAGAGTTTGAGCCAAAAGGGTTTTACCAACACCGGTAGGTCCCAACATTAAAACATTACTCTTATTAAGCTCAACGTCCGCTTCGGTATTTTTGAAAATTCTCTTATAATGATTATAAACCGCAACCGAGAGGGTTCTTTTAGCCTCATCTTGACCGATTACATACTGGTCGAGCTGAGCCTTAATCTCCTGAGGCTTGGGAAGAACAAACTCCTCTTTTGCTTTTTTCTTGCCATTCTTTTTAACCGCTTCTTCATCGGCGAAAAGAAGAGAATTGCAAAACTCAATACAGGTATCGCAAATATAAACCCCGGGTCCCTCAACAAGACGGGTTACTTCATCCTGCGATTTGCCGCAAAAGGAGCAGCAAATTTCGTTTTTTTCTTTTGCCATAGGAATGACCCCTATCTCTTAGTAATTACCTTATCAATAAGGCCATACTCGCAGGCCTCAGCTGCCGACATAAAGTTATCTCTTTCGGTATCCTTAGCGATAACCTCGAGGGGTTTACCTGTATTCTCGGCCAAAATTCTATTAAGGTTGGCTCTGGTCTTCTCAATATGATTAGCATGGATAAGAATATCGGTTGCCTGACCCTGAGCCTGACCTAAGGGCTGATGTATCATAATTTCGCTATTAGGAAGGGCATAACGCTTACCCTTTGCGCCTGCAGCCAAAAGGAATGCGCCCATACTGGCAGCCATACCCATACAAATAGTGCTGACATCGCACTTGATATACTGCATTGTATCATAAATTGCCATACCTGCGCTTACCGAACCGCCGGGGCTATTGATATAAAAGTTTATATCTTTATCGGGGTCCTGACCCTCAAGGTAAAGCATTTGAGCGATTATAACGCTCGCACTTGCATTATCAACCTGGTCGTTAAGCATAATAATACGGTCGTTAAGCAAACGGGAGAAAATATCATAGGAACGCTCGCCTCTGCCTGTTTGCTCGATAACATAAGGAACTAAAGTCATATCAATACTCATAATTATAACTCCTTTTAATCTAATTTAAAAAATGCCGGCACCGAAAGATGCCGGCAACCATAGTGTGAACAAAACAAAGAAAAGTTAATCAGTTATTCAGCATCTTTGGTTTCTTTTTCAGCCTTTTTGGCTGTTGTTTTTTTAGCGGTTGTTTTCTTGGCAGCAGCCTTTTTCTCGGTGATAACAGCGTTATCCTTGATAAAGTCAATAGCCTTGCCAACTGCTAAGTCCTTAGCGATTTCTTCAGCAGGAACAGCAGCTTTAATCTGAGCCACTTCCATACCGTAATCCTTAGCCATTTTCTCAAACTGCTCGTTGATATCTTCCTCAGTTGCCTCGATTTTCTCGAGCTCAACAATCTTTTCAAGAGCAAGTCTGAACTTAACCTGACTCTCAGCTTGAGGACGGAAAGAATTTTTGAAATCCTCTATGCTGGAGTTAGTATACTTAAGATAGGTTTCGAGGTTAAGACCCTGAGACTGCAAACGATATGCAAACTCTTCAACACTCTGGTTGAGGCGGTTTTCAAACATTGCCTCGGGGATTTCACCCTTAATGCTATCAACGATTTGCTGAACGAGGGCATTTTCAACCTCTTCGTCATTAGCCTTTTGCTTTCTCTCAAGAGCCTTAGCCTTGATATCAGCCTTAAGCTCAGCAAGAGTATCGAACTCGCTAACATCCTTAGCAAACTCATCATCAATTTCGGGAAGCTCTTTAACCTTAATCTCGTGAAGCTTAATCTTGAAAACAGCTTCCTTGCCTGCAAGCTCTTTTGCGCCATACTCTTCAGGGAAGGTTACAACAACATCAAATTCCTCACCGATATTATGGCCAACAATTTGGTCCTCAAAACCGGGGATAAACTGACCTGAGCCTAACTCTAAAGCGTGGCCCTCAGCCTTGCCGCCATCAAAAGCAACGCCATCAACAAAGCCCTCAAAGTCAATCACAGCGGTATCGCCAAGAGCTGCGGCTCTATCGGAAACCTCAACCATACGAGAGTTTCTTTCAGCCATAGCCTTGATTTGAGCATCAACCTCAGCAGCGGTAACCGAAGCCTTGTTCTTTTCAGCCTTAAGGCCTTTATATTCGCCGATTTCAATTTCGGGGTAGGTTGTAACCGATACCTTGAAATCAACGCCATCCTCTTTAGAGATAGAAACCATATCAAAATCCATCTTATCGTTAATTACTTTAAGACCTGATTCGTTAATAGCCTCTTCAACAACATCAGCATAGATAAGGTTGAGAGCATCTTCAAAGAAAGCTTCCTCGCCATACATTTTCATAACCATAGCATAAGGAGCTTTGCCCTTTCTGAAGCCGGGGATATTTATTTTCTTGGCATTTTGCTTATAGGCTTCTTTGATAGCCTCACGAAATCTTTCTCCCTCAACAATAATCTCCAACTCATATCTGTTGGCTGAAATCTTTTTTGTTTCCTTTAAGCTCATTTTTTATACCTCCACAAGCTTTTGTAATCCAAACCATTATAACACAAATAGTCTATTTTTACCAGCATTTTTTTAAATTTTGTTAAATTATATAATTAGGCAATGAAATAAGGCGTAAAATCAATGCAATCGCACGAAATCAGCTTAAATTCAATGCCATCATATTCCTTAACGGCGTTGTTAAAGCCTAATCCGTGAATATGTCCATGGTAAACCGTTTTAACATTATGGCGTTTTAAAATTTCCAAAATTTCGGCGCATTCATAATCCTTATAAACAGGGGGATAATGAAGAAAGGTTATAACAGGCAGTCCTGTTTTTTCGGCGGCTGTAAGAGATGCTTCAAGTCTTCCGGCTTCTCTCGATAAAACTTTTTTATCGGCTGCATTATCGTAAAACCAACCTCGAGTGCCGGCTATTGCATATCCCTCGGCAACATAGCAGTTGTTAAAAATAATATCAACCGAAGAAAAATTATTTTTTTCAAAAAATTCACGAATTTTTTTAGCGGTGCTCCACCATAAATCGTGGTTTCCCTTAAGCAAAACCTTTTTACCGGGCAAGCTTTCTAAAAATTCAAAATCTTCTATTGTTTCTTCAATTTTTAGTCCCCAAGAAAAATCACCGGGCAAAATAACGGTATCCTCAGGCTTTATAAGCCTTCTCCAATTAGCTTTCAGCCTTTCGGTATGATTATCCCAGCCTTTAAAAATATTCATTGGCTTATCGGCGCCGAAAGATAAATGTAAATCGGAAATTGCGAAAATACTCATTTTTTCCCTTCTTTCTTGCTGAATAATGATAATAAAAACAGGTAAACTATAACTGACCATAGTATAACACTATCGGTCGGAAAGGACTTGATTTTATGTCAGATTATAGTTGTGAAACAAAATCTTGCATTGCCTGCAATGTTCAAAACTGCGTTTATCACACAAAGGATAACGCTTGCTCAGCAGGTAAAATTCAGGTTGGTAACGGTTCAGCTAACCGTGCCGAAGACACCTGTTGCGATACCTTTAAAGCAAAATAAGGTGTTAAGAAGTCAATATCCGGCAAAAGCCGGATATTGTTTTATTTTATATTAAGTGAATTATAAACCGCTTCAAGCATATTTTCTTTTTCGCAAATATCAGTAAATCTGGCGGTTGCGTTTTCGAGAGCGGCAATAGGCTCGGGAATTTCGGTATTTGTAACCTCGCAAAGAAGCTTAACCTCACCAAATTCGCTATCCGATTTTTCATCGGTTACAGCCGATAAAACGCTCTTGGCGAACTTATAGGGTGATGCGGTTGAGGCAATAACAGTTGCCCTGTCATCCCCTGTTTCTTTAACATACTGCTCATAAACGTTAAGAGCAACTGCGGTATGGGTATCTGCGAGATAAGCATATTCCTTGAAATATTTTTCGATAGTATCAACAGTTGCCTTGTCATCACAGCATCCGCCCCAGAAAAGCTCTGAGAGGGCTGATTTCACCTCATCGGTAACCTTGAATTCACCATTTTGTGAAAGTGAATCTTGAAGAGCGGCAACCGCCTTATCATCATTATCATAAAGCTCAAAGAGCATTCTTTCAAGGTTGCTCGAAATGAGGATATCCATAGATGGAGAAATGGTTGTATAGAAATCTCTGTTTCGATTGTAAACTCCGGTTTTGATGAAATCGGTTAAAACATTATTAGCATTCGAGGCGCAAATAAGCTTATTAACCGGAACACCCATTTTCTTAGCATAATAAGCCGCCAAGATATTACCAAAGTTACCTGTTGGAACAACGATATTAAAACCATCTTTAAGCTCTTCGCCACGAGCGAGCATATCGCAATAGGCCGATACATAATAAACAATTTGAGGAGCAAGTCTTCCCCAGTTAATAGAGTTTGCTGAGGAGAACTGCATATTGTTCTTAGCTAACTTTTCCTTAACTTCATTATTGGTGAAAATCTTTTTAACACCTGTTTGAGCATCATCAAAGTTGCCTACAATTGCGCAAACGTGAACATTATCTCCCTTTTGCGAGCTCATTTGAAGCTTCTGCATTGGGCTTACGCCCTCACTTGGATAGAATACCAAAATCTCGGTATCCTCAACATCCTTAAAGCCTTCGAGAGCGGCCTTTCCTGTATCACCCGAGGTTGCAACAAGGATAACTATCTTCTTGCCGCCTGCAACCTTTTTGGCTGAGGTGGTTAGCAAATAGGGGAGAAGCTGAAGCGCCAAGTCTTTAAAAGCACAGGTGGGTCCGTGCCAAAGCTCTAAGATATTAGCATTTTTTCCAAGCAAAGCTATGGGAGCGGGTTGCTCGTTATCGAAGCTTCCGGTATAAGCTCCCTCAACGCAATAGTCCACTTCTTGCTCGGTAAAATCATTTAAGAAATGCTTTAAAACAAATTTTGCTCTTGCTTTATAATCAAGCTTAGAAAGATTTTCGAAATCTTTCTCGTTAAATTTCGGAAAGGTATCGGGAACAAACAAACCGCCCTCAACCGAAATGCCTCTTGCAATAGCGGTTGCCGCCGAAACCTTAACTGATTTATCTCTTGTGCTAACGTAATTCATAAATAAAACTCCTATATTTTAACTACATATATCATACTCGTTTTTTCAAAGCTTTGCAATAAAATTATCGGCATTTTTAAAGAAAATTTTATCCAGCAACCCAAAACT